>NZ_JAUPTE010000069.1:0-34460 GCF_036701705.1 Microcoleus sp. w1-18aA5
TAGTTACCTCAGTAGATATATTCTCTTTGTTTACTTATCTTAACATAGTTCGGTTTTTTTGCGCCGACCTACTTAATCTCCTTGGGGCTTGTCGAGGAGGAAAAGGGCAAAACAAAGATAAACAGCACTGTGACACAAAAAAAGGAAATCTCGATCTAACTTTTAACCCTGCCGATCCATCTCATAACGTCGAAGGTAAAATACGTTTCTTGGCAGACGGTAAAGTTGTATCAAATGATCGCCAATTCGATAAAGAAATCAATGAAGTCTTGAATTTGAATGAAAAGGCGTTGGTTGGTAATCGTCAAGCAGTATTAAAAGCCTTTCGCAAAGGATTGATTCAAAAACAACCCTCTGATGCAGATATACGAAAAGAACTACGCAAGTGGAATGGCGATAATGGAGGAGAACTAGAGCCATTTTGTCAGGTTGTTGTTTATTATCTTCGTAAAAAGATCGATAGAATGACATCAAAAAGAACTTCCGAATGAGCCTTTGAAAATGCGATCGAAGATGTCCTCCCAGGACTGAGCGCCATTAGGGGATGAGAACGCATCCTTCTGTCAGCATGGCACCGATCTCGTTTAGCGAGAAACCCAAATGGTTGGAGGAGAGATTAAAGAGCCGCAGAGGGCTACCATTTACCTATAGCGACAAGACACCGCCGCAGCTCAAAAACCGAGCCTCTACCCGACCAAAGCGATGATGGCACATCCCCAACGACAGTTTGCAACCTTCCTCATCGTTGCCGTTCTCAGCAGCACGTTTGCGCTAGCAACCGTTGGCGAAGCCTCGGGAAAAAGTGCCTCAGATCCCCAGATTTCCACCTACATCAAAAAGTTAAAAACCGATTGTTAGAGATGCTGAAAGATGCTGTTCAGGGTTGGTTTGAAGTCGCCAGTCAAAAAAATGAACTTGCGCCGGAGAAACAGTTAATTGAGTTATCTCTATGAAATATGTTGCTGGCAAAGCACTCTGCAACATCTTTAAGCAACATGATTTTAAGCTAAAAATAACCGCTTTATCTAGCTATAATGGTCTTTGGCTATCCCTCCCTAATAATTCTTCAATTTTCCTGGTTGTATTTATTAATAAAAATGAAAAAATAAAATCATTTCTAGAGCTATGAAAGGGTTGATTAAATATCTTTACGAAATCAAATTAGATAAAGCTATTCTCTGGTGCTATCTCATTTGGTATGTTGTAGTAGTTTGTTTTCATTTTGATCCTTCGGTTAAGATATGGATTAATTCAATTGGTATAAGTGCTGTAATCGGTACGGGTCTGATGCTAAGTGTTTCTTCTAGTAAAGGCAAAAGAGATCATTGGCAGACATTCAGGTTATATATCATGCCATTTTGTGTCTCAAGCTTTTCTGCCTTGATTAAAGATCAGGGATTTATCATATTCATATCACCAAATATCACCGAAACAATAGTGTCAGTATCCTGCTGTGGTCTGTTTTTATTACTCATTTTAGTAGTCAAAGTATTCAAGAATAAAGTTATTTAGCGGGACTCGCAAATTGGTTTAAAAAGCAGCATAAATATGACATCTTAGGTTGAAATTACCCCGATCGCATTTAAGGGCAATCGAGCTTGTATAACTCTTACGCCCCGATGAATCGATGGAATTGCCTTCTTAGTTTCTAGTGCGATAGTTCTTTGAGTGCGATCGCTTTTTGGTTGGGCGATCGCCAAGTTGTACTATACTGGCCCCTGTAAAGCAATTACCAAGCTCCCCAGACGAATATCGGCGGTAAGCGGGTTGGTAAAATCGGGCGATCGGGCTGGCACTTTTTGCCCTCAAATCGCTTTCTTTGGATTAATTGACGTTTTAAATTCTGCCTTCTACTTTCTCCCTTGGGGCTACACAAGCGGGGGGTAATGCCCTCCCTACCGTCAATTGTCAATAATTAATTATGAATTGTTAGTCTTCCTTGAGCAAGCCAAAAAGATATATCATAACCTTAACCGGATCATTTCTTCCCAGATATGTTCTACTGTTCTAATCCCAGGTGTTCTCATCCTTTCAATCCCGACAACTCTAAATTTTGTCAAAGTTGCGGCAAGTCCGACCTCACGCCTCTCTTCAGAAACCGCTACCGCGTGATTCGACTGTTGGGCGAAGGGGGATTTGGCAGAACTTATGAAGCGGTAGATACGGATCGCATGGACGATCCCTGCGTAATCAAGCAGTTTGTACCCCAATTTCAAGGAACCTCAGCACTTGAAAAAGCCGCACAATTGTTTAAAGAAGAAGCGAAACGACTTTACGAACTCGGCGAACATCCCCAAATTCCTCGATTAATTGCTTATTTTGAACAAGACAAGCGACTTTATTTAGTACAAGAGTTGATTGAGGGGCAAACTTTACTAGCAGAATTAACTCAGCAGGGTGTTTTTAGCGAAGAAAAAATTTGGCAGTTGTTGGCAGATATTTTGCCGATTCTGAAATTTGTGCACGATCGCCATGTCATTCACCGAGACATCAAACTTGAGAATATCATGCGGCGCCGCACCTCTGTTAGTTCCTCCCTGCCAAAGGCGGGAAATTTTCGGAATTCACCTTTCCGAAGGGGCGGGCGAGGAGAGTTGGTTTTGATAGATTTCGGTATTTCCAAACAAGTGACGGGCTCCCTGATGAGCAAAGTAGGCACGACGGTAGGAACGCCCGGATATTCGCCTGTAGAACAAATGCGCGGTCAAGTTTTCCCCGGAAGCGATTTGTACAGTTTGGGAATAACTTGCCTGAGACTGCTAACTCAATGTTTGCCAAAAATTGACGGTTCCGATGACCTTTATGACCCGATCAACGGCGGCTGGATGTGGAGAGAACGGTTGCCAGCAGGCACAAACATTACCAGCGACTTGGCAAATGTTTTAGACAAATTAATTCAAGATTATCTCAAAAATAGATATCAATCTGCTGATGAAGTGATCAAAGCTTTAAATCTCTATTCTTTACCTCCCCAACCCCATTGTGTTAATGGAGGACAACTTGCTATAAATTCTTTTCTGACAAAACAAGGACAACTTGCTATCAATCTCTCGCTCAATCAAAGCGGGCAAATCAATAGCAATCTCTCTGTCAATCCCAGGGAAAAATTCAGCGCCAACCCGCCTCCGAACAAGGCATCGCAGAGAATTGCTGCTGTCAAAAGCACTTTTGACTTTCAGTTTGTGACAGTAGACAAGCGCGGGAAGCAAACTAATGTTAACAGCGGCAAAGCGCGTTTTTTTGAAGAACATCTTGGTAGCAGTACAGTGCTGGAAATGGTATCTGTTCCTGGCGGTACTTTCCTCATGGGTTCCCCAAAAAATCGGGGTGACAGCGACGAAAAACCCCAGCACCCAGTAACTTTAGGCTCTTTCTATATTAGCAAATTTCCAGTCACTCAGACCCAGTGGACAGCAGTGGCGGCGCTGCCAGAAATTAAAATATTTCTCAATCCCGATGCTGCCCGTTTTAAAGGTGCAAATCGACCTGTAGAAAATGTATCTTGGTACGAGGCTGTGGAGTTTTGCGATCGACTTTCTCGCAAAACTGGTAAGAATTATCGCTTGCCTAGCGAAGCCCAATGGGAATATGCTTGCCGGGGGAAAACTACGGGGCCGTTTCACTTTGGGGAAACGATTACCAGCGAGTTAGCCAATTACAACGGAAATTCTCATTACGCTGACGCACCGAAGGGAGTGTATCGCTTTCAAACGACAGATGTTGGTAGTTTTAAACCCAATGCTTTCGGATTGTACGATTTCCACGGAAATGTCTGGGAATGGTGCGCGGATTCTTGGCACAATAATTATAACGGTGCGCCTGCTGACGGTAGCGTTTGGGAGTCTGACGGGGAGTCTTCGCTGAGGTTGTTGCGGGGGGGTTCTTGGAACGATCATCCTCCGAATTGTCGCAGCGCGTGCCGCCTCAGATATCAGCCGGATTGTAAGGCTAGTATTGTGGGTTTTCGAGTGGTTATTTCTGTTGTTTAGACTCCAATTGTAGGCATTCCTTCTCCTATCTTGAAATCCCTCTACGGTTTCCCTATCAATCAAAGATTTATGCAATAAGTCTATTGATATTGTGCCCGCATAGAGAAACCCGGTTTATTCAATAAACCGGGTTTTGGAATGGCCGATCGCCCAAATTCTTGCCTTAACTAGCCTTCTTTTGAGGAGCGACTATGCGTTCCACACTCATAGCAGCCACGCTCAACGTCACCACAGCCATGCCGAGAATTGCCACAGGCTGCAACTTCTCATTGATAATTAGAAAACCGAAGAGTGCGGTCATTGCCGGCCCCAAAGTGCCAATTACTGACGCTAAGGCTGCCCCCGCGAACCGGATAGCAAAATTATTCAAAAGATAGCTAAACAGCGTCAGCACCCCTAAAATAACGCCTCCGATAATCAAACCAGGCCAAACATTTTGGTCGATTTTAGGAGAAAAATTGTCCGACAGCGGCACCCACAAACTCAGGGAGGAAAAGACAAAAATCGCGGCGAAATTAACTAAACTAAAAGGAATTGGGTGCAGCTTGCCCGCGGCCATTTGGGTCAGCAATACGTAACCTGCAAAGGTAATCCCAGAAGCCAGTGCTGCTGCGACTCCCACTCCCACATTGCCGCCGCCCGGAGCTGGGGCAGCAAAACTCGGCCACCCAGCTAAAATCAGACCTGCGGTAATCCCGACGATCGCGAAAAAGCCGACTTTGCTAGGGCGAGAGCCAAACAATATCCAAGAACCTAGTACGGTGACGATCGGATAAATAAAGAAAATCGTAATCGCAATCCCCGCTGGAATATTGCCGATCGCCAAATAAATCAAAACCTGAGACAAAAACAGAAAAAATGCGCTTCCTAAAACCTTACTCCACAAAGCTCGATCGCCCGACTCGAACAACCGCCTAATATCTTTCCACACAGAAGGATACAGAAATGTTGCCAATATAGGCATCAAAGCCATCACCACGATCAGCCGCATCAACAAAATCAACAAAGAATTTCCAAAACCTGGAGTCACCACCCCCGGAAATTCAAACAACCCAAAAACCACCCGAGGATTTTTGGCTTTAATCAAAATTCTTAAACAAACATTAAACAGCGACAATACAACAGCCGAAGACAACGCCAGCACCAAACCTGTCTGTACTTGAGAACCTGGTTTAGCGGTTGCTGGAGAGGAGACTGAAGAAGGCTGTGGCACGGGTTCCCGCGGCGCATCCGCAGGTGTTGGCTGCAGAAATTGCGGGCGGACAGAATTAACAGAATTATTTGATTCCTCGACATAGGAATCTTGAGCATCGAAAGGATTCTCAAGATATTCTTCTTCTTCGAGTTCTTCCCTGATGCGGTTTACGAGATTTTGTAACAGCTCTTCCCCTTGCAGTTCCAGGGTTTTCATGTTGTTGAGCCGCACAGAAAGCTCGCTTTCGTAACTGGTTAAATCTTGTTCCAGCATCTGGAAACTGCGATCGATCCTTTCATCCAGCGCCGCCAGTAACTGCGAGGCGCGTTCGTCGTAGTTGCTCGGCGGTAAGGGTATCGGGAACTCGCCACTGGGAATAGGGCTGCTGAGAGAATTTCCCGAATTAGCGCTGAGTTCGTTGAACCGCTGCACCAACAAATCCTGCAAATTGTGAGCCAAAACTTGAGCCAACTGCTTCAGCCACAATTGCTGCTGCTGAATGTATCGCCCAGATAGAGATTCCATTTGCTGAGACTGCAATTTGCGATATTGCTCCCGGAGGTCTTCAATATCTTCAATCAGGTGATTTTTTTCAGTTTGCAGCCGAGTAATGTCTTGATTTAACTGGCCTTTGACATTTTCATGCAAAGCGTCCAGTTCTTGCATTACTGAGTGAAGGACTTCTTCTGCTGATTGTGCATCCTCTGGCTCGCCCTTTGACGAGTATACGTTCCGCTGCGCCATTAGCCTATAACCTCTAATTTAAACTGCACGTTCAGTGTTCTTAAGTATTGTGACAAATTAGGTCGCAAGTTCTAGTGAATTGATCTAAAAGATTGCGAACACTGTTGAATCAATAGTAGTCGCTAAGCTACAAATGTGAGAAAATTGCGTGAAGCAAAGCTATCCGGCAGGGAATCGCCCCAAGAACACTTTGTGCAATTAGAAATCATACTACACCTTGACCTCTCTACGGATTGCTCCCGGAATTTCTCGCATCTAACTCACCCGATTGCACCCGAATCACAAGCCTAAGAGCCCGTTCCGCGACTAAATTTGATTGGGGGGTGGCACTCCTAGCCCCTCAATGGATAACTTGATCCTGCAGGCAGAAACCCCGTTTCTATTCCCCGCGTCTCTCCCGCACTCCTGCACCCGGATTTATTATATTAAAGGTTCCGATCTTTTGCTCGCGAAAGTTTTAAGAGGCGATCGCACGTCAAAAAGCAACCCCGCGCCATCAAAAAATTAACATATCCCATCCCCCAAGAGCAACAGATATGGCATCCGAAATTTATGACAATTCCTTTACAAGCGATCGACAAAAACTGAATATTTCCTCAGAAGCCGAAGTGTTTGTCTTTCCGGCATCATTTGCCCAGCAGCGCTTGTGGTTTTTCGACCAATTCGCACCGGAAAACCCTTTCTATAATGTAGTAACCGCACTGCGCTTAACTGGTTCCCTCAACTTAACAGCGTTAGAGAAAACCTTCAACGAAATAGTGCAGCGCCACGAAACTTTGCGAACAACTTTTGCAGCGGTATCAGGTCAACCAGTGCAGATCATCTCTGCCGCTTTCAAGACTAATTTAAAAATATTAGAGTTGCAAGATTTACCGCCAGAACAACGGGAAACAGAAGCAAAGAAACTCTCCGCAGCAGAATCTCTTCGCCCTTTCAATTTATCCACCGGGCCACTGATGCGAGTAACCATCCTGCGGCTGACAGAAAGCGAGCATATTCTCTTGCTAAATATGCACCACATAGCCTCCGATGATTGGTCGATCGGTGTGCTAATTCGAGAACTGGAGGCTATCTATACAGCGTTTATAAATCAACAGCCATCTCCCCTCCCAGAATTATCACTTCAATATGCCGACTTTGCCGAGTGGCAGCGCGAATGGCTGCAAGGTGAAGTATTAGAAAACCAGCTAGCTTATTGGCGGCAGCAATTACACGGGATTTCGGCATTAAATTTGCCCACCGATCGCCCTGCACCAGCTAGGCAAAATTATCGCGGAAAAACTCAATATTTAGAACTGTCAAAAAACTTGAAGGACGCACTTGTAGCACTCTCGCAGCGAGAAGGAGCGACTTTATTTATGACACTGCTCGCAGCATTTCAAACATTGCTTTACCGTTACTCGCAGCAAGAAGATATTGTGGTAGGTTCGCCGATCGCCAATCGCAACCGCAGCGAAATCGAAGCATTAATCGGTTTTTTTGTCAACACTTTAGTGCTGCGAACAGACTGTTCGGGAAACCCGACATTTCGAGATTTTTTGGGCCGGGTGCGGGAAGTAACCCTGGGAGCTTATGCTCACCAAGATTTGCCTTTTGAGAAGCTAGTCGAGGAATTGCACCCAGAGCGATCGTTGAACCGCCACCCCCTGTTTCAGGTGGTATTTGGTCTGCAAAATGGGCCGGTGGACGAGCTAGAATTGCCAGAATTAAAGTTGAGTTCTTTTCATTTAGAGACTCTAACAACCCGCTTTGATTTAGAGCTGCATTTGTGGGAAGCTTCGGATAAGTTTAGGAACAGATACGGCGAACAGTGGAAAGATTCGGAAGGTCTCCGAGGCTTAGCTGTGTACAATACGGATTTATTTGATGAAGTTACGATCGCCCGAATGCTGAGGCATTTTAAAACGCTGCTGGAAAGCATTGTTGCTAATCCAGAACAAAGAATCGCTAACTTACCTTTATTGAGCGAGGATGAAGTGAATCAATTATTCAGAGAATGGAACGATACTCGGACAGATTATCCTCAAAATAAGTGCATTCATCAGTTATTTGAAGAGCGAGCCCGGCAGCATCTGGAGGATGTCGCCCTAACTTTCGACAGCCAGCACCTCACTTACAGAGAACTCAACAGTCGCAGCAACCAACTGGCGCGCTACCTACAAAAACTGGGCGTGGGGGCGGAGGTTTTAGTGGGGCTTTGTGCAGAGCGATCGATCGACCTAATTGTCGGGATGTTGGCTATACTGAAAGCGGGAGGAGCTTACCTACCGTTAGATCCGAGCTATCCGCGCGATCGGCTAAACTTGATGCTGGAAGATGCTCAAGTTAAAGTCTTGCTAATTCAAGATAAATTGATTGAGAATTTCCGAGACTTCTCAAACTCGGTGATTTACTTCGATCGCGACTGGGAAGACATAGCCAAAGAAAGCGCCGAAAATCCCGCCAACACCGTAACAGCAGACAACCTAGCTTACGTTATTTACACATCTGGCTCAACAGGAAAACCCAAGGGAGTTGCTGTCACCCACAAAGCAGTAAATCGGCTGGTACTCAACACCAACTATATAAAAATAGAACCTACCGATAAAATTGCCCAAGCATCAAACGCTTCATTCGATGCAGCCACATTCGAGATTTGGGGAGCCTTGCTTAACGGCGCTCAACTCGTGGGAATTAGCACAAATATTACCCTTTCGCCTCACGATTTAGCATTAGAACTGCGCCAACAAGGCATCACTGTTTTGTTTTTAACAACTGCCTTATTTCAACAAATTGCTAGAGTTTTACCGCAAGCTTTTGATTCGCTGCGCTGCTTGCTGTTTGGCGGAGAAGCGGTCGATATGAGATGGGTTAAAAAACTTCTTAAACAAAAGCCAAGCACTAAATTAATTCACGTTTACGGGCCTACAGAAAATACCACATTTTCGGCTTATTATTGCGTGCAAGACGTACCCGAAACCGCAACATCTATCCCCATCGGCCGCCCGATCGCCAACACGCAGATTTATCTCCTCGATGCGGATTTGCAGCCAGTGGCGATCGGTGTTATAGGCCAATTGTACGTCGGCGGTGACGGACTAGCGAAAGGCTACCTCAACCAGCCTGATTTAACTGCTGCTGCATTCATTCCTAATCCTTTTAGCAATAAATCTGGTTCTAGCCTTTATAAAACAGGTGATTTAGGTCGCTATTGGGTTGACGGCAACATCGAGTTTTTAGGTCGCGTTGACGACCAAGTAAAAATTCGCGGCTACCGCATCGAACTGGGAGAAATTGAAGCGGCTTTGTGCCAGCATCCACAAGTGCGCGAAGCAGTAGTAATTGTGAGGGAAGACATCCCCGACGATAAACATTTGGTAGCTTATGTTATTCCTGACGGCATTAATGAAAAATTAGAAAATCCCAATCTAAAGTCAAGTAACTTGCGCCAATTTTTGAAAGAAAAGTTACCAGGATATATGGTTCCTGCAACTTATGCAGTGTTGGAGAATATGCCACTGACGCCTAATGGCAAAGTAGACCGCCGCGCCTTGCCTGATATAGATACAGACAGCGAGGATCTAACAGAAAATTATGTAGCGCCTCGGACTGATCTCGAAAAGGCGATCGGGAAAATTTGGGCTAAAGTTTTGGGAAAACAGCAGGTTAGTATCTACGATAATTTCTTTGAGCTAGGTGGGCATTCCCTGCTAGCAACTCAGTTGATTTCTCGCATCCGAGACGCTTTGCAAATCGAGTTACCTGTTAGCAATTTGTTTGAGGCCCCGACTGTGGCGAGTCTAGCAAAATACATTGAAACAATGCGCTGGGCTGCGAAAGGTTTGGATACTCCCATAACTGACGAAAATGAGCGCGAAGATGTGGAATTTTGAGGTTGGCGCAAATAAATCGGTGCTGTGTAATAGTTTTTCAAGGGCGGGCGGGACGCCCACCCCACAAAAAACTTAATGTCTTGTGGAACAGGCATCTTGCCTGTTCTTGAGAATGCTGAAATATCTCAGTTTTAACTCACATTTTTAGTCACGAAATTTCAGTGCAGAATGCCCTGACAGCATCTGCAAACTGCTGGTTATGCTCGATTAATGCCATGTGTCCTCCTCGCTTTAGAGTAACTAGCTCTGCTTGAGGTAATTCTGCTTTCATTCGCAGGCTAGCTGGGGGGGTAGTGGCGATATCTGAATCGCCGCAGATCACCAACACAGGAATGTCAATTGATGGCAAAGTTTTTGTTTCCTCAAATTTGAGCATTCCCAGTGTGCCGTAAGCGAGAACGCCGGGAGAACCCAAGGCTGATAAGAAAGCTGAGAAATCTAATTGACCGCGCGTTTCAGTGCCTTTAAATCCCGATACTTCTACACTAATGTACAGTGAACCATTGAGATAGCTCAGCCAAGTCATTCCCCACATAATGGGTTCAAGAGCTATGGTGAGGTAGAGCAGAGGTTGAAGCAGCGGCTTCTGCAAAGCGCGCCATAAACCGCTAAAAATAGCCGTTTTGAGAGGATTAGTATAAGTCGTACCTACCAGAATTAAACCAGCTACTCGACTACCGAGAAGTTCTGGGAAAAGCCGACTGAATGTTAGAGAAATCATGCCGCCCATGCTGTGTCCGAGTAGGATAACAGGTTTAGTTCCTGCTATGGCAATGACGGCTTCGAGATCGCGGGCAAATTTTTCTAGGGAGTAGTCGCTGTTTTTTGGTCGAGTGGATTTTCCCAGACCTGGAAGATCCCAAACAATCACTCGGAAGCGATCGCTTAGTTGTCGTTTCACGTAATACCAAACCATACTGTTCGGCCCCCAACCATGGGAGAGAATAATCGGCTGTCCGTCCTCTGGGCCGTAGAATTCTACTTGTAAAATAGTGCCATCAGGCCTCTCTACCCGCTGCACCGTACCCGTCCGCGTCGGCTTGGGTTCGTCAGCACCGGGGCGGCGGAACAGCGGCAAACTGATAAAGCGGCCGCCAACAGACCAAAGAACCATCAAGACTCCGCTGACTAAGTAGGAAATCCCTACAAGTTCGCCGATGTACAATTCGTAAATAATGTATATACCTCCGCCAAGTACCCCGATGGACAGCAGTCCTACCAGCCATAGGAACAGGAAATTGAAGGGCATGAACGGCATAAGCTGAAACCTTGGGTAGAATTTGGGTTGCGGATTCACACAGAATCATACTCAGGTTAGGCCACAGTAAGCAAGCGGTAAGTTAAGCTCTTAACTTGTGCGCTGGTGGAATTTAATTTATTGATTTGCCCAAGTAATGACAGGATGACTCAAAATGCCCGATCCAAAAATATCGAGTTCATCGCCAAATGCCAGAGATTCTGTCAGGGTGGAGTTAGTTGAGTTTTTATCTTACCTTCGCAGTCTAGATATTAATATTTTTGTTGAGGGCGAGATCCTGCGCTGCAACGCTCCAGAAGGAATTCTTACACCAGAACTACGGGCCAAAATTTCTCATAAAAAAACCGAAATTATTTCATTTTTAAAAGCAGCTAATCGTACTTCTAGTTTCACTCCTACACCGATTGTTCCTATGGGGCGGGACGGAAATCTACCGCTTTCCTTTGCACAGCAGCGCTTGTGGTTTCTCGACCAATTAGTCCCGAACAATCCTTTTTATAATGTTCCCGCAGCCTTGCGTTTGACAGGTTCGCTCAATTTTTCGGCGCTGCAACAAACCTTCAATGAAATTGTGCGCCGCCACGAAGCTTTACGCACGACTTTAGCAGTAGTTTCGGGGCAACCTGTTCAGAGAATAGCTGCTGCTTTCCACCTCCCGATTAATGTAGTGGACTTGCGAAACTTGCCAAAGGAATCTCGACAAACTGAAGCAAACAGGCTTACCGCTGAGGAAGCTCAACGCTCTTTCAATTTGTCTAATGACTTGTTGCTGCGAGTCACCTTATTGCAGTTAGATGATGCCGAATATTTACTAATGCTGAATATGCACCACATTGTCTCCGATGGTTGGTCTATCGGAGTGCTAATTCAGGAATTAGGCGCACTTTACACGGCATTTGCTAGCGAAAAACCTTCGCCTTTACCGGCTTTGTCGATCCAGTATGCTGATTTTGCAAAATGGCAGCGCGAATGGCTGCAAGGGGAAGTTTTAGAAACGCAGCTTGCTTACTGGCGGCAGCAGTTAAACGGCATTTCTATGCTAAATTTGCCTGCGGATCGACCGAGACCAGCAATTCAAAGTTACCGAGGCAAAAGGCATTTTTTGCAACTGCCCAAACAACTGAGCGAGGCTTTAGAAACGTTGAGCCAGCGCGAAGGAGTGACGCTGTTTATGACAATGCTGGCAGCTTTTAAAACGTTGCTTTACCATTACGCCCAGCAAGAAGATATTGTTGTAGGTTCGCCGATCGCCAATCGCAACCGCAGTGAAATTGAAGCATTAATCGGTTTTTTTGTCAACAGTTTGGTGTTGCGTACAGATTTGTCGGGAAATCCAACTTTTCGGGAACTTTTAAACCGAGTCAAAGACGTAGCATTAGGAGCTTACGCTCACCAAGATTTGCCGTTTGAGAAGTTAGTAGAAGAACTGCACCCCGATCGCGCGTTGAACCAAAATCCCTTATTTCAGGTAGCGTTTGCGCTGCAAAACGCGCCGGGGAATCAGTTAGAATTGCCAGAATTAACACTCAGCCCGCAGCAGTTAGATGTGGGTACAGCGCGGTTTGATTTGGAGTTTCATTTGTGGGAGCGATCGCCCAACAGCTCGGGAAGCAACCAATCGCCCAGCAATAAGCTGTGGGTTGATAGCTCGGAGGGTATTAGCGGCATGGTTATTTACAGTGCTGATTTATTTGATGAAGCTACGATTACCCGCCTGATCGGGCATTTTCAAACCTTGTTAGAAAGCATTGTCACAAATCCCGAACAGCGCATAGCAAACTTGGAATATTTGAGCGCCAAAGAGCGCTATCATTTGTTAGTTGAATGCAACAATACTCAGGCAGATTATCCGCAAGATTTGTGCATCCATCAGATATTTGAAATGCAGGCAGATCGAACACCGGATGCGGTGGCGCTGGTATTTGGAGAGGAGCGAGTCACCTATCGAGAGCTAAATCTCCGCAGCAACCAACTAGCACGTTATCTGCAAAAAATGGGGGTTGGAGCGGAAGTTTTAGTCGGGCTTTGCTGCGGGCGATCGCTCGATCTGATTGTGGGGATGTTGGGTATCCTGAAAGCGGGAGGAGCTTACTTAATTTTAGATCCGAGCTATCCTGCTGAGCGATCGAGCTTTATGCTAAAAGATGCTCAATTATCTGTTGTGTTAACTCAGCAGCAATGGGTAGAGAATTTGCGCTCGCCCAATGTACAGATAGTTTGTTTAGACACAGACTGGGAGATGATTTCCCAAGAAAGCGCCGACAATCCCACCAGCGCAGCGACAGCCGAAAATCTGGTTTACGCGATTTACACCTCCGGCTCCACGGGAAAGCCGAAAGGAGTTGAAATTGAGCACTGGAGCTTGTTAAATCTCGTTTTTTGGCATCAAAGAGAGTTTGGGGTGTCAGCGGGCGATCGAGCAACGCAAATTGCTGCGATCGGCTTTGATGCTTGCGGGTGGGAAATTTGGCCTTATCTCGCCGCCGGAGCTAGCATCTACTTTCCAGAAGATGACATCAGGCGAGATCCTGAAAAACTGCAAAACTGGTTAGTATCAAAAGCAATTACCATTAGCTTTTTGCCAACACCTTTAGCCGAGAAAGTTTTGCTATTAGATTGGCCTCAAACAACAGCGTTGCGAATCTTGCTCGCAGGCGGCGAAAAACTGCAACAACATCCTTTAAAATCCCATCCATTTAAGCTAGTAAATAATTACGGCCCAACCGAGAACACCGTCGTCACAACTTCCGGTTATGTTCCTGTAACCGAGCAAACAGACATCGCCCCGACAATTGGCCGCCCCATTGCTAACACTCAAATCTACATATTAGACAAATATTTGCAGCCAGTGGCGATCGGCGTTGTTGGCGAATTGTACATCGGCGGAAACGGACTCGCTCGCGGCTACCTCAACCGCCCAGATTTAACCGCAGAACGATTTATTGTCAATCCTTTTAAACCAAATTCAGGAGAGCGAATTTACAAAACCGGCGACTTAGTGCGCTACAGAGGCGATCGCAACCTGGAATTTTTAGGACGCATTGACGAACAAGTAAAAATTCGCGGTTTCCGCATCGAATTAGGAGAAATCGAGACACTATTAATTCAACATCCGGCGGTGCAGCAAACTGTAGCAACAGCTTCGGAAGATGGACAGGGAGATAAACGTTTAGTAGCTTATATTGCCCTGAATGCAGAATATAGCGTTGCCCGCGAAAAAAACCAAATAATGCAATTGCAGGACGAACAGGTTTTGCAGTGGCAAATTCTCTACAATGAAACTTACAATCAACCTGCTGTTGACTCAGATCCAACATTTAATATTGTCGGCTGGAATAGCAGTTATACTAATCAGCCAATCCCAGCAGAACAGATACGCGACTGGGCGAACAATCAAGCCGCCCAAATTTTAGCTTTGCAACCCAGCCGAGTGTTAGAAATTGGCTGCGGCACAGGTTTGTTGCTGTTCCAAATTGCGCCTCGCTGCACTCAATATTGCGGCACCGACTTTTCACCTATTTCGCTAAACTATATTCAGCAGCACTTGGCAAATCAAGAGTTAACTAATGTAACGCTGCTTCAGAAAATGGCGACTGACTTTGAAGGAGTAGAGACAGCAGCTTTTGACGCGGTGATTCTCAACTCTGTCGTGCAATATTTCCCGACTATCGACTATCTCGTGCAGGTGCTAGAAGGTGCGGTGAAAGCAACTGCTCCCGGCGGCTTTATATTCATCGGAGATGTCCGCAGCTTGCCGTTGCTGGCAGCTTTTCACGCTTCGGTACAACTGTATCAAGCCGAACCTTCTCTCGCGGGCGAACAGTTGCAGCAGCGAGTACAAATGCAAATTTTTCAAGAAACAGAGTTAGTTATTGAACCAGATTTTTTTAGCGCATTAAAGCACCGCTTTCCGCAGATTGGCGGCGTAAAAATTCAATTAATTCGCGGTAGCGATCGCAATGAGTTAACTGATTTTCGGTACAATGCTATTTTGCATATTGCCTCTGAAACAGCACGCCCAAAATCATCGCCAAAAGGGGAGTGGGGCGCAGAAAAACGGCTGGATTGGTTGGATGAAAATCAGAATCTGACTGTTACCAATGTGCAACAAATATTATTGCAAAATCAACTCGATGTTTTAAGAATTGCTAATGTGTCTAATGCGCGGGTAACTGCTGCGGTGAAAGCGGCAGAATTGCTGTCTGTTGTCGATAAATTTCCAACAGCAGGTCAGTTGCAGAAAGCCGTGGAAAAAGTCGAGGATTTAGGAGTCGATCCCGAAGCGTGGTATGCTTTGGAAGTTCCGTATAATGTTAATATTAGTTGGTCTAATTCCGACAGTGAAGGGCGCTACGATGTAGTGTTTGCAAGTGGCGAAACCAGAGATTTTGTGCCAGAAACCCGAAGCGATAGCTTGCGTCCTTGGCGCTCTTATGCTAACAATCCCTTACAAGCTAAAGCAGCGCGTAAATTAGTGCCACAGTTGCAGGCTTATCTAGCAGAAAAACTGCCGGAATATATGGTTCCGTCGGCTTTTGTGGTGCTGGAGTCGCTACCGATGACGGCTAACGGAAAGGTCGATCGGCTCGCTTTGCCTGCACCGGAGCCGATTAAGTTAGAATGGGCTGGCGGTTATGTTGCGCCTCAGACTTCTATTGAGGAAGTTTTAGTGAAAATTTGGGCTGAGGTTTTGGGGATAAAGCGAGTGGGTATCCAGGACAATTTCTTTGAATTAGGAGGCCATTCGCTGCTGGCGACTCAGCTTGTTTCTAGAGTGCGAGATGCTTTCGGGGTAGAGTTGCCTTTGCGCCGGGTTTTTGAAGCGCCGACAATTTCAGAATTATCTAAGATTGTTGAGAGTTTGAAAGAGAGCGATGCTAAAATTAAAGTACCAGCCTTAGTTCCCGTCTCTCGCGAGAGCCGCAGGCTCAAATTATCATCCCTCAACCAAGAAAGCAAAGATAGATAATGAAAACTCTATTGTCCTTTTAAAAAAATACACCCAATGAGTTCATACGCTTTCTGGAACAATAAAGGCGGCGTCGGCAAGAGCTTCCTTTGCTTTGTCGCTGCTTGTGAATATGCTTACCGTCACCCCGATACAGATGTCTACGTAATTGATCTATGTCCGCAAGCTAATGTTTCAGAAACTCTATTTGGTGGGTATCGCACTAGCGCAGAGGCAATAGGTTCTTTGAACAGTAAGACTCCGCGTGCGACGGTAGCGGGATACCTTGAAGCACGCCTGAACTCCCCTTTTAGAATGATTGACGACGTATCACCCTACCTGTGTGCACCTAAAGAATTCAATCCGAACATACCAGAAAATTTGAGGCTCGTATGTGGGGACAATCTCCTCGAAATAATCTCTGAAGCAATCCGACAGACATCCCAACTTTCGATACCCATTGATGCTTGGAAACAGGTGCTAACTTGGGTACAGGATCTGACAGTTGCTCTCCGCAAACTAAGTGGCGACCGAGACACCCTCTTCGTCATTGACTGTAACCCTAGTTTTGCAATTTATACACAGCTTGCTTTAGTTGCGGCAGAAGGCGTTGTTGTGCCATTTACAGCCGATGACAGTTCGCGTCGTGCCATAGAGAATGTCGTTGCACTTCTCTATGGTCTAAGCGATCCACATACAGCAGCATACGCACGAATCAGCTTTGCAAAACGTGCCAAGGAAGATGGTGTACCTGTACCAAAGTTACATACATTCGTGAGCAACCGGATGACTATGTACGAAGGAGAAGCGAGCAAGGCATTTAAAGCTGTAAATAAAACTATTAAGCAGACGATGGATGATATATACAGGAATCATCGTCATATTTTTGCAAACCCCAAAGAATCCCCAAGTAACACCTTTATTGAAATCCCCGATTATCACAGTGCCTGTGTTGTCGCTGCTACAACTGGTACACCCTTACATAAGTTAAAACCTGGTCCAAAGAAGATCGCAGGTGAGCGGGTGCAATTGAATCCAGAGCCACTGAAAAGATACGGGGATGCACTCGAACAGTTCGTGAATTGTCTTTAGGAAATCGCCGTGCCGTCACCAGCAGCATTGAAGTACAAAACCGCGTCCTACACGGCTAGAACACTTCGCGAAACAGCTACCGATCCGCGCTTGCAACCAATATCGCGCAGCCAAACTCAAGTCTATTATCACTCCGCTCTAGCTGCATTTGTTGCTGTATGGGATGCTTACATAAACGAACTCGTTCGCAATTTTTTCGCTGCAACTGCAAATCCTTTAGATCCCAAATTTCATGCCGTACATTCTATTGCTAGAGATGCGGCGGAACGCGCACTTGAAAGATTTAATACACCAAACGCGGAGAACACGCGAAACCTTCTGATTCAAAACACTGGTTACGATCCTATTGGCGATTGGATTTGGTCTGCAAGAAGCCTGAGCGGATTAGCCGTTCGGCAAAAGCTAAATGAGATTTTAAGAGTGCGGCACAGTTTTGCACATGGTTTTGCTATTCCCGCACTTTCTTGGACTCAAACAGCAACCGGAAAAGTTCGGCTTACGGCTAAAGCGATAGACGATGTTGATGTGTTTTTTACACATCTTGTGAATGTTACCGACCTCGGCATGAAGCAGCATATCGAAACGAGTTATAGTCTAGTATTGCCTTGGTAAAGATTTTAATCAAAGAGATGAAATCTTCTCTATGTAATATTTGTAGGCTACTTTGTACGCGCTTTCCTTTGAGGCTTGCCTGATAATTTGATATGACTCAGTATCTTTCCGACAATTCCCTCCCGGCTGGTGAAGAAAAGCTTAATCTTCCCGAAGAAACAGAAGTTTTCGTCTTCCCGGCCTCATTTGCTCAGCAGCGGCTTTGGTTCCTCAATCAATTAGCACCAGGCAATCCTTTCTACAATGTCTCAACAGCGCTCCGCTTAACAGGTTCCCTCAACTTAAGATCCTTAGAGCAAACCTTCAACGAAATTGTGCAGCGGCACGAAACTTTACGCACCACTTTTACGCTTTTGGAAGGGGAACTCGTACAAATTATTGCTCCCATTTTAACCGTATCCCTCCCCACAATCGACTTACAAAATCTCTCGCCAACTCAGCAGGAAACCGCAGCGCTGCAACTCGCAACCGATGCAGCGCAATGCCCTTTCGATTTAGGCGCCGGGCCGTTATTCAAAGTAACGCTCCTAAAGCTCAGTGAAACAGAACATATATTGTTGCTGAATTTACATCATATTGTGGCTGATGGTTGGTCGATTGGAGTGTTAATTCGAGAGCTGGGAACGCTCTACACAGCATTTGTAAAAAATGGGATCTCGCACTTACCAGCACTGCCCGTACAGTACGCCGACTTTGCAGAGTGGCAGCACCAATGGTTGCAGGGCGAAGTATTAGAAACCCAGTTAGCTTATTGGCGGCAGCAGTTAAACGGAATTACCACACTCAATCTACCGACAGACAGGCAAAGACCAGCCGTTCCATCCTACCGCGGCGCTAAACAATTTATAACACTATCACCTGCTTTGACCGAGGCGCTAAAGTCATTGAGCCAGCAAGAAAGCGCGACTTTATTTATCACTCTACTAACCGCTTTTCAAACTTTGCTGTACCGCTATACAGGACAAGTAGATATTGCAGTAGGAACGCCGATCGCCAATCGCAACCTGAGCGAAATTGAATCATTAATCGGTTTTTTTGTCAACAGTTTGGTGCTGCGTGCAGATTTATCAGGAAATCCAACTTTTCGGGAACTATTGCATCGGGTAAAAAACGTCGCAATGGCAGCCTACGCCCACCAAGATTTGCCCTTCGAGAAGTTGGTTGAGGAATTACACCCCGATCGCGAATTGAGCCGCAACCCCCTATTTCAAGTTAGTTTTAGCCTGCAAAACACTCCTGTAGCAGCGCTGGAATTGCCGGGAATCGCTGGAGAGGCGATCGACTTTGACGCAGGAACCGCCAAGCTAGATTTAGAGTGCCACTTGTGGGAAAATGCAGGAAGTATTCGAGGGCAATTTGTCTACAGCACAGACTTATTTGATAGCGCCACAATTGCGCGGATGGCGGGACATTTCCAAACGCTGCTCGAAGCCATTGTTGCCAATCCCAAACACCGCCTCAGCGACTTGCCTTTGCTGACAGCGCCAGAATACCAGCAATTATTAATCGATTGGAATGACACTCAGAGAGATTATCCGCAAAACCAGTGTTTCCATCAGCTATTTGAAGAGCGAGTCGCGCGTGAGCCCGATGCTGTAGCCGCCGTCTTTGAAAACCAGCAGTTAACTTACCGCCAACTCAACAGCCGAGCCAACCAACTTGCACGTTACTTGCAGCAATTGGGAGCAGCACCAGAAGTTTTAGTGGGCCTTTGTGTAGAACGTTCCTTAGATGCGATCGTCGGATTGCTAGGCATTATCAAAGCAGGCGCAGCCTACCTGCCTTTAGATCCAACTTATCCTCAAGAGCGCCTTAACTTCATGTTAGAAGATACTCAGGTGTCGATTTTGGTAACTCAGCAGCACTTAGCCCAAAACTTGACGCAGCCGGAAAATTACGGAGTTTTTTCAGTAGTGTGCTTGGACTCCGACAGAGAAATTATCGTCCAACAAAGCCCAGAAAACCCAACTACAAATATCCTACCCGAAAACCTAGCCTACGTCATTTACACATCTGGTTCAACCGGAAAACCCAAAGGCGTTCTAATCGAACATCGGGGACTATACAACTTAGCACTAGCTCAAAAAGAAGCTTTTAACTTAAACTCAAATCACCGCATTTTGCAATTTGCCTCTCTGAGTTTTGATGCCTCAATTTTTGAGATTGTCATGGCATTGGGAACCGGATCAACACTTTACTGTGCCAAGAAAGAATCTTTGTTGCCAGGACAAACATTAATCCAATTTTTGCAGGACAATGCTATTACCCACGCTACCCTCCCGCCCTCGCTGCTAGCTGTCCTTCCAAACGCCAAACTTTCCGCACTGCAAACAATCATCTGTGCTGGCGAATCCTGTTCCCCCGATGTTGTTAAACGCTGGGCTTCTGGGCGCAGATTTTTTAACGCTTACGGCCCTACAGAAGCGACAGTCTGGTCAAGTTTGGCCGAAATTGGCGAGCGCAAAAAACCGCCCATCGGCCGCCCAATAGCTAACACTCAACTCTATATTTTAGATAAAAATTTACAGCCTGTACCCGTTGGAATTCCCGGTGAATTGTACATCGGGGGCAGCGGATTGGCGCGAGGCTACCTGAACCGCCCCGAATTAACCGCCCAGAGATTTATTGCTAATCCGTTTAGCCAGAAAGCAGGAGAACGAATTTATAAAACTGGTGACTTAGCTCGCTATTTTCCCGACGGCAATATTGAGTTTTTAGGCCGCACTGACGAACAGGTAAAAATTCGCGGTTATCGAATAGAATTGGGAGAGATTGAAGCGCTGGTGGTTCAGCATCCAGCAGTCAAAGAAACAGCGGCGGTTGCTGTGGATGATTTGTCTGGCAACAAACGCCTAGTTGCTTATATCGTCCCCAATCACAATCAGACAATTAATCCTGTGGAAATACGCAATTTCCTCAAACAACAACTGCCCAATTACATGATTCCCAGTGCTTTTGTGGCGATGGATTTTCTGCCCCTAACTCCCAATGGCAAAATTGACCGCCTGCGCCTACCTGCACCCGGAACTATAACTAGCAATTCAATAGATAAAAGCTGCCTTGCACCTCGCACACCAACCGAGTCAACCCTCGCCCACATTTGGGCCACAATCCTCAACGCAGAGTGCGTTGGCATTCGCGATAACTTCTTCGATTTGGGTGGAGATTCCCTGCTGGCAATCCGCCTCATCAATGAGATTAATCAGCAATTTGAGCGCGAGTTGCCGCTGTCTGCTCTTTTTTTAAATCCGACAATTGAAGGTTTAGCAGATTGGCTATCTTCAGAAACAAATTCTCTGGAATGGTCGCCTTTAGTTGCAATTAAGCCTCGCGGTAAAAATCCCCCATTTTTCTGCGTCCATCCCATCTTTGGCGTCGTATTTCCTTATGTCGAGTTAGCGTTTCAGCTAGGAAAAAATCAACCGTTTTACGGGCTGCAACCAAAGGGTATTGACGGCGAAAGTTCTCCGTTAACTAGCATTGAAGACATGGCGGCTGACTACATCGCAGCCTTGCGTACCGTTCAACCAAAAGGGCCTTATTTTTTAGGAGGCTGGTCTTTTGGAGGTTTGGTTGCTTTTGAGATGGCTCAACAGTTGCTCGCAGCGGGGGATGAAGTGGCTTTACTTGCTGTGCTGGATACTTTAGCGCCCGTTTCTGCTAACAAACCTTCTTTTTGGGACGGTTGCAAGTTTATTCTGACTACTGTTTCGCGCTCTATCTGGCCTTTTGTAGTAGATTATTTTCGCTTGGTGGCTGCTGCGGAAAATGTTCAAAGTGGCGGTATTGCGGCAAGGTTTCCTAAATTAAATAAGATGCTTAATCTAGTAGCTAATTTTTGGCAGCGCTGGAATTGGAAACAAGCCGTTCTGGTTAGCATCCTATCTCAGGAGTCAAAAGAACGGAGCTGGCGCGAGCTGGCAATTCCTTCGATGTTTACTGTATTTCAGGCTAATAGTCAAGCAACTCTTAGCTATGTACCGAAAATTTATCCGCAGCGGATTACTCTGTTTAGATCGAGGGAACAGCTAAGCATGAGTCATCAAGATCCGACTCTTGGCTGGAGCGAATTAACGGCCCAAAAAGTAGAGGTGATTAGAATTCCTGGGAATCACCTGACTATGCTGAGAAAGCCCAACGTTGAGGTGCTGGCTCAAAAGCTAAAGCATTGCTTGGAGAAGGAATTAAGTGATTGAGTGGCCGTTTGGCTTACTTGTGCGCTGCAACCGGGATTGATGTGCGAAAGCGCTATTCGTCCTGAATCTGATCTTTATCTGCGTGAATCAGCCTCCATCCATTGTCATCTGCGGTTTACATTCTCTTTTTAAAACCGCAGATGAGGGCAGATAAACACAGATTAACGCAGATGAATTCTATCAATTCCGGTTGCACCATCCATCTAAAATCTAAAATCTAAAACTGCCCAATGGATTGCGCGATGCTGAAGATGATAGCACCCAAACCTGCTGCGATCGGAATTGTCACCAGCCAAGCCGAACCAATTGACAGCAAAGTTTCCAAGCGTACTGTTTTCCAAGCTTTGATCAGCCCGACTCCGACAACTGCACCCACTAAAGCGTGGGATGTGGAAACTGGCAAACCGAAGCGGGATGCTAGCAAGACTGTGGTGGCTGTGGCTAATTCCGCGCAAAATCCGCCGCTTGGTTGGAGTTCGATGATTTTTTCGCCGACTGTGGCTATTACATTTTTGCCCCAGATGGTTAAACCGATGACTATTCCTGCGCCTCCGAGGACTAAAATCCACAGGGGAACGCTGAAATCCCCTGAAGGAAAGGAACCTGTGCGCCGGATGTAGGCGATCGCAGCTAGGGGAGCAACTGCATTTCCTACGTCGTTGGAACCGTGGGAAAATGCTACAAAACAGGCGCTTAAGACTTGAAATCTCGCCATTTGTTGCTCGATGGGAGAGTGGCGGGGAGGGGGAGAGGGGGAGAGGGGGAGAGTGGGAGAGTGGGAAAATATTCCCTCTTTCTTATTCCTTGCATCCGTTACATCCGTTACAAAATCCGCTGCCGAACCTTCTTCCTTCTCAACTGATTCTAATTTTTTCCAGCTATTGAGTGTCAAGGCGATCGCAGCTATTGCCGCGATGCCAATGACAATATCGTGAGTTGGAAGATTCCAGCCAAATCGATCGTGCGCGGCGGCGATCGCCCCTGTCTGCACCAAAGCGACATTCACAACAGACGGCAGTACAATTATCCCAAATACGCTCAGCATTGCTGCACTCAGCCAAGGTATCCACTCGCGCATTTGAGATAGAGGATCTGGTCGATCGAGAATCGAATACTTCACCACACTGTAAAATAGTGCGGCTAAAGCACCGCTAGCAACAGGTGTCGCCACCCATGTTAGGGAGATGGTGCCGATGGTTCGCCAATCAACTGCATTAATTCCGGCTGCAACACAGCTAAAACCCGCGATCGCGCCTACCACTGCATGGGATGAAGAAACCGGCAAACCTCGACTGGTAGCGATTTGCAGCCATATCCCGCAAGCAATCAGCACTGACACCATCCCGATTAAAAATACTTGTGGTTGAGCCGCGAATACTTGTGCATTCACAACTCCTGTTGCCAGAGTTTCGGAAACTCCTTGGCCGAACAGCACTGCGCCGGAAAACTCCAGTATGCCTGCAACGATTATTGCCTGCCGCAGCGTTAGAGCCTTAGAGCCTACGGATGTCCCCATCGAGTTAGCGACATCGTTGGCCCCCAAGTTGGCGGCGACGTACAAGGCCAGTGCGGCCATTGCCCCTAGTTGCAGAAATACGACCCCGGAGGTATCTAACATAGAATTTTTTTGACATAAAACGGGCATTTCGATATATGATAAGGGATTGTGAGTTTTGGTAAATCCGATGAAAGGCGCAGAAATAATCCGTTCTATCGAAACGGAAGAAATAAATAGAGTCAAGGTAGAACTCAGCAAAGTTCTCCCCGAAATTTACGTCGGCGACACAGTGCGAGTCGGCGTCAGAATTAAAGAGGGTAACAAAGAACGGGTTCAGCCCTACGAAGGGACTGTGATTGCCATGCGTAACGGCGGGATTAATGAAACAATCACCGTCCGTCGTGTGTTTCAGGGCGTCGGAGTGGAACGGGTGTTTTTGATTCACTCGCCCCGCATCGCTACTATCCAAGTGATGCGCCGCGGGAAAGTCCGCAGAGCAAAACTTTACTACCTGCGCGATCGGGTGGGCAAAGCTACTCGCGTCAAACAGCGGTTCGATCGCTCCCTGTAGGAATGCACCCAGCTTCCCCTTGGTTCATGATTCGTGGGAAATTAAAAAAAATCAAAAAAAAGTTTCCCATTTACGAGCGCACTGTGTTAAAATAGAAATCTAGAGGTTAAGCGAATTTCAGCAACCTCACCTGTGCGCTCTTAGTTCAGTTGGTAGAACGCAGGTCTCCAAAACCTGATGTCGGGGGTTCAAGTCCTCCAGGGCGCGCTGAATCACCAAACATTAAATTCTGCCCGAAAGCGCCCGGATTATTGGCTGGCAACAGTCAAAACCGCAAACTTTCGGGTAGAATTAATTTTTGTGGGCGGTTCGCAAAAAATGCCATCAACAAATGCTCGGTGTGGCTTCTCGATCATCGGTTTCGGCGATCGGCAGTTACACAGTTGATAGGTTGGGCTTGTAAAAAAGTCGTGGCTTTAGATTGGAGATTTGGGACTTGGGCGTAAGTGGTTAGTGTCACAAAATCTGAGAGCCGCGGGCCACTCACACCATCTAAAATCTAAAATCTAAAATCTAAAATCGCAAGGGGGATTGAATCGTGGCAAAAAAAGACGAAGCTCAAGAAACTCAAGAAATAACGGCGCCTGGGTTTAACCCTGCGGGTTTTTTTAAGGAAACTAGAGAAGAACTCGACAAAGTGGTTTGGCCCAGCAGGCAGCAGCTAATCAGCGAGTCTTTGGCCGTGCTTTTGATGGTAATCCTCTCAGCAAGCCTGATCTATTTGGTGGATAATTTCTTTAACTGGGGCGCGGGAAAGGTGTTTGGGCCATGACTTTTGCATCAGAAGAATCTGAGTATTCCACAGAAGCGACGGGACAGGCAGCATCGCCAGAGGTGCCGGAGATTGATGCTCGCTGGTATGCTGTTCAAGTTGCCTCTGGCTGCGAAAAGCGCGTGAAGGCAAACTTGCAGCAGCGGATTCAAACTTTGGATGTTGCCGATCGCATCGTTCAAGTAGAAATTCCGCAAACTCCGGCAATCAAAGTCGGCAAAGACGGTTCCAGGCGGCAGTCAGATGAAAAAATCTTTCCCGGCTACGTACTCATCCGTATGTTTATGGACGAGGATACGTGGCAGGTGATCAAGAATACCCCGAATGTAATTAATTTTGTCGGGGCAGAGCAGAAACGCCGCTACGGGCGCGGCAGGGGTCACGTCAAACCGCTACCTCTGAGTCATTCGGAAGTAGAACGGATCTTCAGAAACGCTCAGGAATCAGAACCAGTTGTCAAAGTATCGATGTCTACTGGAGACCACGTTGTGGTACTTTCCGGGCCGTTTAAGGATTTTGAAGGTGATGTGATTGAAGTTAGCCCGGAACGAAACAAGCTCAAAGTTTTACTCTCGATTTTTGGGCGCGATACGCCTGTAGAATTGGAGTTCAATCAGGTTCAGAAACAGAACTAACTAATGGCAAAGAAAGTTGTTGCAGTAATTAAGTTGGCGATTACGGCGGGAAAAGCCAACCCAGCTCCTCCGATCGGCCCAGCTCTGGGTCAGCACGGCGTCAATATTATGATGTTTTGCAAGGAGTACAATGCTAGAACCGCAGACCAAGCGGGTCTGGTGGTTCCGGTAGAAATTTCGGTTTTTGAAGACCGCAGTTTTACGTTTATTCTCAAAACTCCGCCGGCGTCGGTTTTGATTCAAAAAGCCGCTGGCATTGCTAAGGGTTCGGGAGAACCTAACCGCAAGCAAGTAGGGACGATTACACAGGCTCAACTGCGAGAAATCGCAGAAACCAAAATGCCTGACCTCAATGCTAATGATGTTGAGGCTGCTATGAAAATTGTGGCAGGAACGGCTAAAAATATGGGCGTGGCGATCGCGGATTGATGCAAGTTGTCCGTTGTCAGTTGACAGTTGGCAGTAATTCAGGATTTTGAAGGTAAAATCTTCAATCAAAAATCCAAAATCAAAAATCCAAAATCGATCGGTTCAGGGGGAGAAGCAAAGCTTCGCTAGGAATCGAAAAATGATAGATTTTAAGATTGTCCGATAGGTTCAATCTAAAATCTAAAATCTAAAATCTAAAATCGACTGACCCCAGGAGATAACAATGGCAAAGAAAGTATCGCGAAGACTGCAAGAACTTCAAAAGAAAGTTGAAGACAGACCTTATCTACCGCTGGAAGCTCTGCAACTTTTGAAAGAAACAGCAACCGCTAAGTTTGGCGAAGCTGCTGAAGCTCACATCCGTTTGGGAATTGACCCGAAATATACTGACCAACAGTTGCGGACAACTGTATCGCTACCAAAAGGAACTGGTCAAGTAGTCAGAATTGCGGTGATTGCTAAGGGCGAAAAAGTTAAAGAAGCTCTGAATGCCGGCGCGGATATTGCTGGTTCTGAAGAGTTGATCGATGAAATTCAAAAGGGCATGATGGACTTCGATTGCCTGATTGCTACCCCAGACGTGATGCCGTTGGTGGCAAAATTGGGTCGGTTGTTGGGCCCGCGCGGTTTGATGCCTTCTCCGAAAGGTGGCACGGTGACGACTGACATTGCTCAGGCGATCAACGAGTTTAAAGGTGGTAAACTAGAATTCCGTGCCGATCGAACTGGCATCGTTCATGTTATGTTTGGCAAGGCAGCTTTCTCAGCGGAAGATTTGCTCGTCAACCTTCATGCTTTGCAAGAAACTGTTGACCGCAACCGTCCTTCTGGTGCTAAAGGTCGCTACTGGCGCAGTTTGTACGTATCCGCAACAATGGGCCCGTCGATCGAAGTCGATATCAGTGCTCTGCGCGATACCAAACTTGATGCTGCCTAGTACAGAATTAAGCAGAAGGCAGAAGGTAAAAGACAGCTTCGGCTGTCTGTGTAAATCTCTCACAAGACTTACGCCAGACCCTTGCTAATCTCTGCCTTCTGATGATAGCCTAATCAAAAATCAATAAGCTGAAGACCGCAGGTGCCGACCGCTTAATTTCCTGCCGAGGCTGAAGAAATAAAAACTCAAGACTCAAAGATTAGAAATTTTCTATTTTTAATTCTGACTTGTTAATTTTTAATTCTCTGCCCCGGCTCTAAGGTCGGGGTTTTTGGTGGGCAGTTTTCGATCCTAAAAGGAGGTGAAATAAGTATGGGCAAAAGTTTAGCAGTAAAAAATGAGATTATTGCAGACCTCAAGCAAACCTTGAGCGAATCTCAACTGGCGATCGTGATTGACTACACGGGCTTAACTGTTGCTGAAATCACAGATTTGCGTCGGCGTTTGCGTCCGAAAGGCAGCAGTTGCCAAGTGGCAAAAAACACGCTGATGCGAATTGCTGTTGAAGGCAACGAAACCTGGCAGCCGCTACAGGAATTGCTGACTGGTACGTCGGCGTTTCTGTTCGTGCAAGAAGATATTGGCGGCGCGATTAAAGCTTACCAAGAATTCCAAAAAGTCTCTAAGAAGACTGAACTTCGCGGCGGCGTGATGGAAGGACGGGTACTGAAAGAAGCTGATGTTAAAGCATTAGCCGATCTGCCGTCGAAAGAACAACTCATGGCTCAAATTGCTGGCGCTATCAACGGTGTCGCAACCAAGTTGGCTGTGGGTATCAATCAAGTTCCTACTTCGATCGCTCGCGGTCTTAAAGCTTATGCTGAAAAAGACGGCGATTCAGCAGAAGTAGCAGCAGAAGCAGAAGCACAACCTGAAGCAGAAAGCGTATCTGCTTAGTCATTAGTCATTAGTCATTAGTCATCAGTCATTAGTGTTAATCCACAGGCTGAAGGCTGGAGACGACAAACTAATGATGGAGGAGCAATCCCAAATTCCAAATCCCCAATCTACAATCGAACTAGGAGTTTAACGAATGTCTACTGCAACTGACGAAATCTTGGAAAAACTTAAGTCTCTGACTTTGCTCGAAGCTTCTGAATTGGTCAAGCAAATTGAAGAAGCTTTCGGCGTCAGCGCTGCTGCTCCTGTCGGCGGCATGATGATGATGCCCGGTACAGGTGGTGGAGCCGCTGCTGAACCCGTAGAAGAGCAAACCGAGTTTACTGTCATGCTCGAAGAAGTTCCTGCTGACAAGAAAATCGCAATTCTGAAGGAAGTCCGCGCAATTACCGGTCTGGGCCTGAAGGAAGCAAAAGATTTGGTAGAAGCCGCACCGAAAGCAGTTAAGGAAGCTATTGCTAAGGAAGCTGCTGAAGAAATGAAGAAACAGCTTGAAGCTGTGGGCGCAAAGATTTCTATCAAGTAGTCAGAGAATGTAGTTGGTGTCAATTCCGGTGACACCGGAATGATGGTTGACGGTTGACTGTTGACGGTTGACTGTTCCCTAAAATTAATCGCGCGATAGTTACATCTCTCGCGCGATTAATTGTTTTTGGTGTAGGGAAGCGGCATTGCCGTGTCCTCTTAGATTTTAGAGGCGGCTTCCATTTGCCGCACTACTGTTAAAGCTGAATACGAAACGCCGGCAGTTCCTTCTCCGGGATGGGTGAAGTCACCTACTAACCACAAGTTTTTAATTGGTGTGCGATTGGCAAATCCAAAGGGGCCGAAGGTTGGTATTCGCTGGCCGATGCCACCCACAACGCCTCTATCTCTCGCTGTGTAGCGGGCAAAGGTGCGGGGTGTGGCGGCTTCTTGGTGTACGATCGACTCTGGCGTCAAATTGAAATATTCGCTCAAACGGGCGATCGCCCCTGCGGTATATTTTTGCTTTAATCCTTCATAATCAACCGAATTCCACCACATTCGAGTATCAGTAAATGAGGAAGCGATAATTGTCGCCATTCCCTTCGGTGCTCGGCCATCACCCGGATGGCTGACAGAAACAAATAATGAATTATTCTCCCCAATCTCGCCGTCGTAATCGTAGAGAAACTGAAGGTGCGGCGGACAATTTTCTGGAATTGCGCTTTCATGGACTCCCAAATATATGACAAATGCACCGGATGCAGGCGGCAGTTTATCGACTCGATATTTGTAGCCTGCCATTTGATTTGGGAGTTGGTTTGTTGTCTCTGAAGTCTCTGATTTAACCGATAAATTCTCTGTTAAATTATCTGTTGAATTTCCGACAATCGGCTCGCTTGACAACAATTTTACTAAATTTTGCGCTGTCACGTTGGCAACAATGCGATCGGCTGTTTCTGTCCAAACTTCGCCTGTTTTTTGATTGCGAATCACTGTACCGGTGGCTTTGCCGTTGGCAGTGACAATACTTTCAACTGTATGCCGCAATAAGACTTGGCCGCCGTCTCGTTCGATCGCCTCTACCAGTCGATCGCTCAATACCTGCATACTTCCTTGTAGATGATACAATCCCTGCGGCTCTTGCGAAACTCCTAAAGCCGTCGCCGCGTAAAGTAGCGCCGTTTCTTCGGTATCAACTTGAGAATACAATTTTAACTGCAAATCCAGAAAAGTTTTCAAGCGCAAATTGTCGCCCAACCCACAAAGCCGCAAAGCATCTCCCACTGTCATAAAAGTGAAAGGCAAAGTAATTAGAGTATCGGGGCGAACTGCTTGAATTAATTGCCAGAAATCCCAGAAGTTTCTGGGCGGTAAAACTGGATCGCGCCCTTGAAAGTTCCAGCTAGCTTTGAACAATGCAGACAATAATTGCCAAAAAGGTTCACTTCCGGGAAACTGCCGCTGCCTTTCTTCCTGCCACTTTTGCGGATCTCGCCACACGCTAATCGGTGCGGTTTCTCCCGGCAAAAACACCGCACAGGCGGGATCGCAGGGTGTCGCGGCCGGAAGTTCTATGTCTAATTCTGAAAAAATTCGGTGATGAATGCCTCCGGGTTCCAATCCTGCAACCTGCGTGGCGCCGACATCGAAGGTAAAGCCTTTGCGTTTGAAGGTGGAAGCGCATCCTCCGGGGACGATCGCCTGTTCTAAGACTAGCACTTTGTATCCTCTGCGGGCTAGCAGGGCGGCTGCTGTCAGCCCGCCGATGCCGCCTCCAATTACCGTGACGCGGATCTTAGTGTCTGCTGGATTGGATTTGCTCTCAGGGGTGCGATCGCCTGTCATAAATTTATTTATTGTAATATTTCTTAATAGTATGCTCATATTTTCCAATAAAAAGCTCTTGTAGCGACAGGTTACAATCTATCGCTACAAGAGGAAGGAGGCCGAGTTTAGAGGACGTTTTAGGGGTAAAGTGCTCCGGGCGCACCCGGATCGTTAGACTGTGCCGTGCTGATGAGAGAATCAGTGACGGCGCCACTTGTTGAGATAAGCTTCGCCAATCCCAGCCACAGCCTGCATTTGACCTAGTTGTTCCCGTAAAGCTTTGATGGTTCTTAGCTGTTCTTGAGACTGTTGCTGCAAAGCGTCGTAATTTCGCTGTATCGCCGCACTCTGGTTCAATTGATTTTCCAGATATTGCAACTTACTCAGTTGAACTTGGAAGTCGCCGATCGCACTTGACTTTTCTGCTAACTCGTGCTGTAAAGATTCGTAACTCGACTTTGACACGGTTTCCTGGAATTGGCTTTCGAGATTTTGCTTTTCGGTGGCGAATTGCTGCTGCAAAGATTCCAGAGCACCGGATTTTTCGCCTAGCTGTTGCTGCAAAGATTCCAAAGCACTGGATTTTTCGCCTAGTTGTTGCTGAAACTCGTGTTCCCGGTGTTCTCTTTGGGCCAATTGCTGCTGCAAAGATTCCAGAGCACTGGATTTTTCGCCTAGCTGTTGCTGCAAAGATTCCAAAGCACTGGATTTTTCGCCTAGCTGTTGCTGAAACTCGTGTTCCCGGTGTTCTTTTTCAGCGAATTGCTGCTGCAAAGATTCCAGAGCGCTGGATTTTTCGGCTAGCTGTTGCTGAAACTCGTGTTCCCGGTGTTCTTTTTCAGCGAATTGCTGCTGCAAAGAAGCGATCGAACTTTCGCGTTCACTCAACTGCTGCTGTAAACTTTCGTAACTTGACTTCGCTACTGTTTCGGCTAATTGGCTTTCGAGATTTTGCTTTTCGGTAGCCAATTGCTGCTGCAAAGAAGCGATCGAACTTTCGCGTTCACTCAACTGCTGCTGTAAACTTTCGTAACTTGACTTCGCTACTGTTTCGGCTAATTGGCTTTCGAGATTTTGCTTTTCGGTAGCCAATTGCTGCTGCAAAGAAGCGATCGAACTTTCGCGTTCACTCAACTGCTGCTGTAAACTTTCGTAACTTTCTGGCAACGGATTTGGCTTTACACTCACCGAGTCCGATAGAGTTTCTGCCGTTACAGCGTCATTAATTTCGCTTTCTTCGGCTGTTTCCCCTTGCAAGTCGGGGTCCTCTACCTCCGTTTCTTCACCTTTTTTCCAAGTGACAGTAACTTCCGTCTTGTCCTTAGAAATATCCAGAGCGCCTTGTGCCAAGCGTTCTAGGAGTTCCGACCTTGATATTCCGAGCTTGCGAGCGATCACGTTTAATCGATCGGCACTAGAAGAAGTCAGCGAAAGTCCGACTTTGACTTTACTTTCTGAATTGGAACTAACTACATTGCGATTTTTTTTGACCATTGGCATTTTCCTCATGCCAACCTACACTTATTAGTGTAGTGGCTGAAGCTTCTATTAAAATTAATTCTTGTTACTTACCAATTGTGCCAGCTTCTGTTCCCAATTGAACAAAAATCCGTGAATATACTCTTCAGTCCATTCCTCGCCGTAGAACCGCTTAAACATTCCCTGACCCGGGTTTTTTTCGGCACGATAGCGCAGATAGCACAGTTGAGCTTGTAAGCCCTTGTTTTAAAGCGAAGCTTCCAAAGTCGCACCTGCAACCCGATGATCTCGATCTTTTGCCAAATAGTTCACAGCAGCGCGAGCTTGAGGATTGTCAAATCTGCTCAGCGCGCGAGCAACTCGCAGCCGAATTCCCCAGTTATCCGAACTTACTAGAGGTAATAATTGCTGCAATGCCTGTTCTTGCTTCGGGGTATTTGCCAGCAGACCAAATCCGTCAATTGCTGCTTCCTGAACTGGTAAATCTTCCCCGCCAAGAGCGATCGCACAAATTTCCAATACTGCATCAGGACACTGCATTTCATACAGCGGAGCCATAATGCTGCGGCGGACGAGCCAATTGTCATCGTGGCGAAAAGCTTCCACTAAATGAGAAATTGCCTCAGTTCCGAACCTTGACAAAGAGTTAGCGGCTTCGGCGCGCACGTTTGGATCGCGATCAAACTGCATCATTTTTAACAGCGCCGCAAAAGCTTCCCCTGTTTGAATCTGTCGCAATCCCATCGCCACGAACGATCGCACCATAAACTCGCGATCGTCCACTTTGCTCAGCAACATCGGCAGCGCCACCGCAGAATCGCAGTTTCTCAGAGCCGTTACCCCCCGCAGCCTCTCTTGAGAATCCGAACTTTGCAGCGCTGCTTGGATTTCGTTAATTTTCATAAGCCAATTATAAATTTTTGTTACGTTTATTTACAATTTTAGCAATTATTCCCGGATTTTGGGCAGATTTAAAAAAAAATTACTGCTGAACAAGAAATTTTGTGGGTATTTAAGCGAACTTTTCTATTAGTAATTAAGGCAATCAGTACCCTATTTATTTGAGTATGCGGAGGCATCATTATCTCGCGCGTAAAATCCCAAATGATTGGAAATTGGACGTTCCTGCATGGGAATTTTATTCTGAATCGGAGCATTCAACAGTTTCGCTCCTGACGGCGACGCTACTGCAAAAGTTACCGACCCGCCGCCATCTAAATTCAGCACTGTCTCGGCTCCCAACCGCATCGAAATATCAGTTATTTCGCTCAATTTCAGCCCTTCACTGTAAAGCCTCTGCTTGCCGTCTGCCAGAATTAACCACAACTTGTCGCCTGTTTTGTCAATCGCCGCGACTGCACGGGGATAGGGTTTATCCTGTTTGCGTTCTTCCTGACTTTGTGCTACGGCTTTGCCATTTTTCACCAGCAAAGTATCTCCGGCAACTCCATAGGCTGTTCCCGAAGGACAAGTGCCGTTTTCGATTATTTGAGCGCGGTTTTTGGCATCAAAACAAAGGGCTGGAAAGCCTGAATGTGGTTGAGAATAAGCTTGGCTTTTGGCAATGGCGTGTCCGACATTATTTACTCGATCGCCACTGCGGGGATAGTAATCCCAAGGTGCTTCCTCGATGCAGGGATAAAAAAAATTGCCGTTAACTGCTAATTGCAATTGAAATTCTTTCAGGAATTCAGTAGCCGTGCGGGCATGGGTTTCTGTTAAATCGGGTGTTGGGTTTCCGGGAGTGACAAAAATTCCTATTCCCGGCGCTTTTAGGTCGATGCTAACAATGTGAATTAGGGTGGGACGCGGATTAGTCCGAAATTCCCTGCGGTAGGCTATTCCTTGAAAGAGCGATCGGGCTTCGTTGGTTTGTTGGGGACGCAAAAAGTAGGGAATGTTGTAGAGTAGTATTGGTGCGAGCAATATTCCGAGACCGAGAATATGCCAAATTTGTTTGAACGTGGGCCGATAAGTCATACCATTTTAGATTTGAGATCGGGGAGGGGAAAACTGACAGATTTATATATTTTCCAGCATCCTGTACTAATATGAAGTATTCGGATTCCAATAATTTTAGCAATCAAATTTTACGAAATCGATCGTTCCAAGGGCAAGTTCTTAACGGTGCTGATTTCAGCGGTGCGGATGTTCGAGGCTGCAATTTTAGAAATGCTCAGTTAGCGGGTGCGAATTTTCTCGGTGCGAAAATCGGGCTTTCTAGGCGACAGATAGCTGTTTTGAGTGCTGGGGCGATCGCGATTTGTTTGGTTGTGGGCGATGTTCTGACTCGAATGATTCTGGGAGCCCAAGGACAACTACCGGACTCTCCCAGTTGGCCTTTTGTTCTGTTGCTGTACGGGGTTTTGAGCGCTGCTGGTTTCGCTTCGGCGATCGCCAGCAAACAGCCAAAAACCTCAAAAGCGGGTAGATTGGCACGAACAATTTCTGCAATTCTATCAGGAGCTTTGTTGGGATTTTTCTATGCTGGCACTGCAACTAATAATAATTCCCAGGCTGCTATTGCTGGAATGTCGATCGGCGGGGTGTTAATGTTTTTTGTGAATTCCCGGATTCGTAGCCAATTTGCACAGGTTGCGATCGCATCGGCTGGAAGTGTGGCGACTTACGCAGCGGCTTTTTTGTTCAGTGCAACGGCGAGCGCTTTTCTGAACACTCACAAACTGTTTTGGGGTATGTGTTTAGGTTTGCTGTCGCTGCTGTATCTTTGGTTTGCATTTGTGTCTTTCTCCGCTATTGTTCGAGAGATTGGAAATGCTGAGGGTACTTCGTTCAGAGGGGCAAATCTCGCTGATGCTAAGTTCGATATAAATTACCTCTATCTAAAATCTAAAATTTAAAATCTAAAATTACTCGACTGATATTCAAACAGCCATTGATTCAGCAGAAAGCGACGCTTTGCTGCAAACGGTGGCGATTGGTGTAGGTCACTATGGTTTTCTAGGGCGTCGGTTCAGTATTAGGAGTTGACAAAAAAAGGAATTTATGAAATTAGCCAGTGCATGAGTTCGACTCTA
>NZ_JAUPTE010000070.1:0-33907 GCF_036701705.1 Microcoleus sp. w1-18aA5
TTTAATAATTTTAGGAATCGCGTATTAGCTTGCTTTTCTGATTAGAGAAACTTATAACCATAAGTTCAGGAGAGCCTAAGGAACAAATGTCAGGTTTATTTATAATTAACGATCGAATGCCAGTGAGACAGGCTATTGATGAACTTCTGGTGCTGGTTAACTGTAGCGAACAATCGGAGTGGAAAGGAGTTGTTTTGTATCTACCATTGTAACAATTAGCTATATATTTAAGACTCCTCTTGAACCATTTTAACATACTGTTTTAACACAGGTGGAATCGTGAAAACGGTTTCTGTTTCACCGCTCAATTTTTCGATCATTCCCCGTCTTGCTAAAGATTGAATTGCTTTACATAATTCGCCTTCTGACCCTTGACATTTTGCCATCCATTGGGTAAACGAAACAGGCTCGATTTCATTACTAAGTTGCGAAATTGCCTGTTTTTCTATTTCAGACAACCGCTGATAGTGCTGCTGAAATATCGGTGTCAATTCGTCACCTAAAAATACTGGTTGATAGCTTAAATATTGAGATACTCTACCGCTAAATAAGTTGTTAATGGTTTGAGCGACTAATTTTAACCATAGGGGATTACCTTGATAAAGGTTAGTCAATTCTGGCCAGGTTTCTTCATCCAATAAACCTTTTTCTCTAAGAATTTCTTTTGCTGTTTCACCTAAACCGGTTAACTGCAATAAACGTACTGCTGAATTATCGTCGGTGAATGTGATGATGTCTGAGGGAGGTTCCCAACTATTGAGGATTAAGCAGCTATTGTGGGGAATTTCGCCGATAAGTTTAAATAGGGTTCCGTAGTTTTCATATCCGGGTTTGTAATTTCCTGCAAGTTGCCCGCTGCTGAGTATTTGCTGCACGTCATCGAGGATGATGAGACAGCGATTTTCGCGCAAAGTTTCTATTAAGATTGACAATTGAGCATCGGTGTTTGCGGGGAAAACCCCCTCTTCGCCCCCCCTTGGTAAGGGGGGGTTGGGGGGGTGTTGATTTGAGAGAAATTGAATAATATTTTTGAGGGTTGTTTCGAGGGGTGGGGAGGTGCGGAGACTGAGCCAGATGATGCGATCGAACTGAGTTTGAATTTGGGGCATGAGGTGACGGGCGATCGAGCTTTTGCCGGTGCCTGCCATGCCTGTGATGGTGAGCAGGCGGCAGTTTTGGCGGGCGATCGAGTTTTCGAGGGCGGTGAGAGGTGAGTTGGGGTAGTTGTAGAAGGTTTTGACATCCGGTGCATCTCTTAAATCGAGTCGCAGTTTTTGTTCGGTATCGTCTTTAGTTGAGGTTTGCGTTGGGGGTGAATTTTGTGAAGTTTTGGGAGGCTGTGAGGCTTCTGTGCAAACGTTGATGCTACCTTTGTTTTGTACAAGGTTAAAGTTTACAAAATTAGAAGATTGAGAAATTTCATACCTCTCTATTGTGGAGCGCAAATTTGATTTCATTACATCTTCATCTAATATTTCTGAAAGAGTTTGCCATAACTTTGATGCAATATTTCTGACATGGCGTTCAGTACAATGAACCTCTTGGGAAATTTCGGAGTATCTTTTACCTTGCCAAGTTCCCCGTACTACTGCCTGTTGCCGATCGTCTAGGTGTTTGCCCGTCTTAGTGAACACCAAGCCATCGGCCAACCTTAAGAGTTCTTGAACATCCATTTATTGGGTAGGTGTAGGAAGTTTTGTCTATTGTATCAGATTTTTTCTGACTTTTTCTGACTTTTTCTGACTTAGGATGGCAAAATGTGACTTTTAACGGCTAGCTAATTTTATCAACTACTGGCCAATTGTGACATTCTCCTACTGGACAATACATAAAAATTAAAGTTAAACTTTTTAATGAGGGGCATTAAAGCAAGAAATTGCTTAAAATGTGGTTGCGTCAGTGAGCAAAGAAGTAAATAAAAAGGCTCATAAATTAGTTTTGCCCTGAGTTTTGACATGGTAGGAGTGCCGATGTTAATCCGCCTGGGTTTGCTTTTTTATAAACCAGCTTTTTTAATAATTGCAAGACGTTTAGGGGCTTTTCGCCTCGTGAAATGTTCGTAAAAATTTGGTAATTTCCAAGAGGCTAAAAAATTATGTCTAGTGCATTATCCCTACCGCAAGCTAATTTAAAAATGGCTCTCTGGCAAGTCGATGCTGATGCAATGAGCAGCAGCGACTTGTATGTGTGGTTAAATGATATCGGCTTGCCGCATGAAGTCACGATCCGGCTGCATGAACTTGCCACATACACGAAAAAAGCTGCTAACAAAGTTTTATTCATCGGTAAAATTCTCCTGATTAAAATTATAGAATTTGTCAAGGCGCATCCCAATTTAGTTATAGGGGCTGCTGTTGGCGTCGCTGTAGGAATTTTGGCAAATTCGATACCATTTGTCGGCCCGTTATTAGCACCTTTGGCAACAGCGCTGGGTATCCCAATTGGTGCAATAGCCGGCCACCGACTCGATAAACTTGCCCAAGGCCAAGAGGTGTCTGATGATGGAATTATTGGAATTGCTCAAGACATGATTGAGATTGCCAAAGCATTTTTTCAACTACTGATAGACGTTTTCAATACAATTTTCCGCAACGTCATCACTGCTTAACTGCCTAAATTAGAAAAAAGATTGAGGTCTAATATGTCTGCAAATAAAACGCCAACCAAAGAGCAAATTCTGAAGTCAATAGAGCAACTGGAAAAAAACCCACATGATAAATTAGGGATTTTAGGAGATATTGGCATTGGTGTGGTGGGGGCTGCCGGTGCTGGTGCGGCGGCGGCAGCTTTCGGTGGTGGATCTGTATTATTTGGGTTAATAGCCGTTGCACCTCCCGTAGGATTAGTTGTTGGCGGTGCAGCTTTAGGTGCTGCTGCTCTTGTAGGGGTAAAACGAATGTTATTTGATGGCACTTTTGACCAGGGAAAACAAGCAGAAATGCTTAAAAACTTAAAAGAACAGCTAAGAGATGTTGAAGCGAAAGAAAGAGCCTCTAAGCTGGAAGATAGCGATAAAACTAAATTTATTGTTTCGTTGAAAGAACCCGTCAGGCTCGATTTAATTAGCCCGAAAGACGCTCAGGATTTAATTAGCGCCGTAGAAAGCGGTAAAATTGCAATCAAAGAGGCGATTAAAATGGTTGAGGATGTGGTAAAAGCTGCTAAACCCTAACTGCCTTCTGACTGCGTAACCTGGGAATTCTAAGTTGTAAGTCTGCGATCGCCCTTACTTAAACCAAGTGCGATCGCCGCCTAATTTTCGGGAAAATAACGCTCCAAAAACTCCCTAGCCGTAACAATAGGAATTCCCTCATATTCCTGCAACACTAACAAATCCAGATCGCCCGTAACAATTGCATCAGCATCAGCAGCCATCGCAGTTGCTAAAATCATATTGTCAGTAGCATCTCGTAACTCAGGCACGTCGATAGTGGAAATTGGATAAACTTCCACTATCTCTCGCGTTCCCCTCATTAAACCATTAACGGTAAAACTCAAAGACTGTAATCTCGCCTGGAGTTTTTGTTTGTTTAAAGTATTCTCTAATTCTGCTAGTATTGGTTCAGAAGCACAAAATATGAGTTGACGAGTTCGAGCTAATCTGAATAAACGAGCTGGGATACCTCCCCACAGCCAGCCGGACACAAAGATATTAGTATCCACTACAATTTTCATTGGTGCGACTCTATTTCAGAACGTTTCTCCCGACGCACTTCCCGCACAAGTTCGCAAATTTCTTCCATTGTTAACTCATCAGGATCTGGACTCGCTGCTTCTATTCGCCGTTCCCATTCCTCCCAGTCAAAACCTGCTACCTTCTGAAAAACAATACTATCTCCTGTAACTGTAACTGCATATCGATCCCCAGGCTTCAGTTGAGCCTCAATCTCAGCGGGAATTTCTAACTTACCGTCGAGGTTGACAGGAACAGTAATATTTGATTTCAGAATGTATTCTCGCAGGTGTTCAACCACTCTATCTTGCAGAGTTTCCGGCAAAGATTCCATAATTTTGACCAAAGTGGCGATCGCCCTTGATGACATAGCTTTATCCTCTATATTTAATTTACCGCAAATCCGGTGTACTGCCGAATATTGGGAGAACGAAATCCCAAAACAATCTGTTCTTTGGGGATTCCCCCCGCTACTAACTCATTCGCAATTCCCTCTTCAGTTCCATCTCTTTGAATCCAAATTTTTCCCTCAATAATATCAACATGAACTAAACATCCGTGAACTCTGATATCGTTTTCGCGCCCCAATATTATTAGCAAATAACGGTCGGAATCGCTATCAAAAACCGTTTGAATCTGAATGTCTCCATAAGCATAAGGTATTTGAGCATATTCAGTCAGAATTTTTTTGATAATGCGACGATAATTTTCTAAGGTTCCCATTGTACTATCTCCTCATTTTGTTCGGCAAAAACGATTAAACATACTTGATAATCGGCTCTAATAATTTGACCAAGCGGTTCCGACAATAATTCGCTAAAAACTGATTGTGTAATAGCTAGATATAGCTTTCTATCGGGTTCAGTTCTAGCTATAACAGAACGATAAACTAAGTATTGACCCAGCGCATTCTCCAGGTCATTCATGTCTGATGCGCCCACAAAACTTTTGACTTCTACAGCTATCTTCTGTCCAGCTTTCTCAGCACTTAAAATCCGCTCTGCGCCCAAATCCACGTACATATCTTTAATTCCCCATTTTAATCGCAAGGGATCGTGGGTAATTCTCCATCCGTCTTTGATGAGGGCGTTTTTGACAACATTGTGATATAGGTCTTTGGCTGGCATATTGGAAGAAGTCAATTTTAAATCAATACGATTATATCCTAAAATCTACGATGATTATCAAGTCTGGATAATTCTGCTCGCCTTAATTTTAGCACGATATCCCTCTAAAAAAATCCAACAATTTCCTCCGCTCAAAGCCGACCATCGCAGCGCTCATACTCATCTTCCAAAAGCCATGAATGAGCCTCATCATAACTTGAACTTGAAAATAGAGACTTATAGTTAGCTGATGGCTAGTAAATACAAAATCCTCTATTTTTGGCACTCACTAACATCAAAATACGAGGAGGAAAAACAATCGGATCTACCCACAATTCGATAAATTCCCAATCATTAACTTGTTCGGCGAGGTCTGGTGTGTGCGATAACATGATATTCAGTTTACCAAAACTCCACACAAAAAGCGATCGCCCGCCCAACAGCACCAATACCTCCAGACTTGCTACTGTAAAGAGAGTTAGATTTAATCAACAAGCAATTATGAGCGGTACTGTTACATCCCCCAACAACCTCAACCAGCAGCGGCAACTCTCCACAGCATCCGCTGACACTTCCACTTCCCTGCTGGGCGACTTCATCCAAGAAACACTCGCCTTAACCAAGCGCCTGTTTATTCAATTGCAGCGCCGCCCCTCGACGCTAGTTGCAGGCATTATTCAGCCCCTGATGTGGTTGGTTTTGTTCGGAGCTCTGTTTGAAAATGCACCCGCAGGCTTGTTCGGCGAAAGCCAGAATTACGGACAATTTCTCGGCGCTGGTGTAATAGTTTTTACAGCCTTTGCCGGGGCGCTGAATGCTGGTTTGCCGATTATGTTCGATCGCGAGTTCGGATTTCTCAACCGCTTGTTAGTCGCGCCCTTGGCTTCCAGATTTTCGATCGTCCTAGCTTCGGCTATTTTTATCGTCACCCTCAGCTTTATCCAAACCGGCACAATCGTTACAGCGGGGGCATTTTTGGGCGCGGGATTCCCCGGAATTGCCGGACTAGGGGCGATCGCCCTGATTGTGCTGCTGCTAGTTTTGGGCGTCACCGGCTTGAGTCTGGGTTTAGCCTTCGCTCTTCCCGGTCACGTAGAATTAATTGCGGTAATTTTTGTTACTAACCTGCCGCTGTTATTTGCCAGCACAGCCCTCGCGCCGCTGTCATTTATGCCAGAGTGGCTGCAAGTTGTGGTGACTCTCAATCCTCTGAGTTACGCGATCGAACCCATCCGCTACCTGTACCTGCACAGCGATTGGTCGCTAGCCAGTGTCGTGATGCAAGCTCCTTGGGGTACAGTCACCTTTGGAGGAGCCCTGTTAGTGCTGCTGGCGTTTGATTTGGTGGCGCTGCTGAGCATTCAACCGCTGCTGAGACGCAGGTTTGCTTAGGGCGAGCGTTTCACCTGCACCGTCAATTCTAGGGACACTCCAAGAGCCCATTGGTGTCAACTTAACGTCAAACCCAGTCACAGAATGGTGTTGGACTATTAAGCCTAGATCCCCCCTAGCCAAGGGCGGGCACGGGGGCACCGCCCCTACGAAGGGGGGAACCGGAAATGGATCAAAGTCCCCCTTCTTAAGGGGGATTTAGGGGGATCTGGACTCAGCTAAAAACGAGGTTTATCAAGGCTTTCAGGCGATTGTTCACACCAATGGGCATTGCCCTGTCCTTAGCCCCAGCGAAGTAATATAATATTTAGTCGCAAGTCAGAATATTGTTTAGATAGAATTGTTTTTTTGAAGATTCAACTAATAAATTATGAACACCAAAACTTCCAAATCCGGTAAATTGATGATGGGGATTGCTGCAAGCGCGATCGCATCCTGTGCTCTGTTCTCCCCTCAAGCAAGCTTCGCTCAAGCCAGCGGTTTAAATAATGCCCAACCGCTGCAAGACTTTCAAACTCAAGACAATACCGACCCATTTTCCGGCCGCAGCAGCGGCAGCGCAATATTTGATTTAATTCACAGATCCCAATTGGGAGGCGGCCGCAGCATGGAAGAATTTAATAGCGAACAGCGCCAAAATTTGAACGATGCGGCAGCAGAATTTCGCAACAAACAGCGCCAACTACTGGAAAAGCAAGCTGTACCTTCTGAAGGGGCGATCGCACCAGCAGAAATTACCGCCCCCGTCCCTTAAATTTACAAATGCTGTTTGCTCATTTCTGAGTCCGCGTGGGCGAAGCCAGCGCTTAGGCGGACGAAAGTTTGTCTAGCAGCGATTTCAAGATCCGAATCTTATCTAAAAACCATCGCGCTTAATCCCGTTCCAACCACGCCCGCATTTTACCCGGATTAAGCAAACCGTAAGGATCGACCAACTCTTTAAACTGCAACTGTTCCACATTAATACTTTTCATCCCTCCATCTTCCAATATATAAGTGTGAGGATTAGCAATCATTGCGCCTTGCTCTTCGTGATAGCGAATAATTTCATTTAGCCGTGATGCCGTAGTGTAGCGAACTATTTGCAAAGCCGCGGCGATCGCCCTGCCATTTATCCGCAAAAACTCCAAGTGCATCAACACCTCATCCCCATAATAATTGTACAGTTCCTCAATCAATTTCAAACCTTTATCTGGGGGAAAAATCGTCTGCAAATAAGTCAGAGACGGGTCAGCGCTGCGAGCGTGCAGAGTTGTATGATTCCAAGTAAATTCAGCAATTGCTGCACCTTTGCTCGCTGCTTGGGCGTTTTTTTGATAGCAAATTGTGCCGCCATATTCGCGCACCAAATCTTGCAGCGGTTCCAGACAAGATTCAGCTACCATTAACAAAGCGCAGTGCTTACCTTCAGGAATTGCCTCGCGGAAAGCAGCAAAATAAGCAGGAATCGGCCAAGCACAAACACAAATTAGTTTTTTGATAATTCCGTCAGCATCGCCCAAAGCTTGACCGAAGTTTGCCGATGTCATAAAATCGTCAAAAGCGACAATGATTTCCGCCCAAGCATAAGCAGGGGCGAGGGGAATTTCTAACTCTGTAATAATCCCATTTGTGCCGTAAGCGTGATTGACTTTTTGCACTTCATCGCCGCGTAATTCGATGACGCGGGGCTCGTCTTCCATTGTAACGACTCGAACGGCATGAAGATTTCCCCGATCGCGCAATTGCCCGTAAGTTATCGAACCAATTCCCCCGCTACCGCCGCCGATAAATCCCCCAATCGTTGCGGTGCGATAGGTTGAGGGAACCATCCGCAATTCCCAACCAGTTTCTCGCGCTTGTTTGTCGAAAACCGACATTTTCACCCCTGGTTCTACGCAAGCTAAACCCGGTTTTATCCAGCGGATACTGTGCATTTTGGTGGTATCTAAAATGACGCCACCCTTCAGGGGAATGCACTGCCCGTAATTGCCCGTTCCTGCACCTCTGACAGTTAGCGGAATTTTGAATTTGACGCAGGCTGCAGCAATCCGCAAAACTTCGGCTTCGTTGGCGGGACGAACTACTAAATCTCCTGTTTTATCACTTAAGAGAGGTTGCAAAACAGGACTGAAGTGATAATAGTCTTGAGATAGCTTGACAACTTGCGCGCGATCGCTAATTATTTCAATTCCCGATAGTTCCGAAGAAAAAGCATCCCAGTCAATACTTTGAATCGCATTTGCAGTCATTTTGTTTCCTCAATCCTGACAGGATTATATATTTTATCAAACAGAAATTAGTAACCTAAAATACTAACTGCAATCTTTCTTTAAGCAGTAAGGTGCTGAGGTTTTATCCTAAATAGCAGGACTGCTTTTTTCAATTAACAAATCCCCCAAATACCGCCATACCGTAGTATCTCCAAGGAACTACAACAGTCTCAAATCCAGCTTTTACCAGCATTTCCAACTGTGCCGAAAGTGTAGCTAGGCGATCGGGATTAGAATAGCCGTAAGAGACGCTCGTCCCCACATTTGCCCGAATTTCGGCTAACGTTTCCCCCTGATTTAGCGCCCAATCTTCTCGCGCCGCTTGATAAATATCTTTCATTGCTGCTGATTCTGCTAAAAGAGGGTCGGCATTCCAAAAACAGCCACCAGCATTTAAACTTCCGCGAATCCGTTGAAACAATTTCAACTTCATCTCGTCCTCAAGATGGTGAATTGCCAGAGATGAAACGCAAGCATTGAATTTATCGCTCAAGCCTGAGAAATTTGGATTTTTCGCCCATTCTCCAAAGTCCATTTCTATGCCAGTCCACCGGGCTGCGTATCCTGCCGACTCTATTTTGGCGCGGGCAAAATCAAGCATTCGCGGCGAGTAATCGACAGCAACTATTTCCGCAGACGGGTAGTGTTGGAGAACTTTTAAAGTGAGTTCCCCCGTACCGCAGCCGAGTTCTAAAATGCGGTGGTTTGTGTTAGCAATGCAGCCTGCTACTACATCCAGCATTTCGTCATATTTAGGTAAAAGTCGCCGAATGCCCGTATCAAAATCAGCAGTATTGACGAAAACTTCTCCCGGAAAAATTTCCTTGTTAGTAGGTGAGACGGTAGAGTCAGAATTCACGATCGCCAACCATAGACTACAATTGCTATCCTAACCGAGATAAAGCAAAAAGTGCGTGAAGTAGGGACAGGGCGCTGCCATGTCCTTAACCGAGCATCTGTACTTCACTCAACAGAAAATCCCTATAAAGTTATGGGTATTCTTACGGATAAGCGAAACACTCGCGGTAAACAATAATTAACCCTCAGTTGCACTCAGAGAGTCTTGCTTTACCCCGGACGCCAGCAAAACAGTCTGAGAAAGCAGTGTTATGTTAGTAGTGCATAAATTCCAATCAAGATTAAACCTCACACGTGAGGATACCATGCCCCAGTTGATTTCTCGAATTCGGGCTGCCATCAGCCAATTAATTTACAAGCGAATTATCCTTGTGGTGACAATTTTATTTTGTGTAGGTGTAGGAGTAGCGATGGCAAATATGTCTCGTCTTTCATCCACTCTAATCGAATCGCAAGCCCTCCAAAATGCCACCCTCTATGCCCAAGCTGTTAAAGAAGCCCGCACCCTTTACAGTTCCGATGTTGTTAGTCCTCTAAACACCGCTGAAGCAATTAACTTTACCCACGACTACAACCCGACAAAAGTAACAGTTCCCGTACCAGCCAGTTTCTTAATAGAACTAGGCAACCATATCACAAAAAAAAATCCCGAAGTATCACTTCGTCTCTATAGCAACTACCCGTTTCCCTGGCGACAAAAAGAAGGCGGAGCCCGAGACGAGTTTGAACAGCAAGCTATTACCTATTTGACGCAAAATCCGACAAAAAAGTTTTTCCGCGTTGATGATGTTCGCGGCAAACCCGCCTTTCGATATGCCGAGGCAGATATTCTAACTTCTAGCTGCGTGAACTGTCACAATACTCACCGTGACAGTCCTAAAACTGATTGGAAAGTGGGAGATGTGCGGGGGATATTAGAAATTACTCAACCTCTCGATACCATCACTCAACATACTCAAAGTGAACTTAAAAACCTGTTTTTACTGTTAGTAGGACTTTCCGTTTTAGGAGTGACAGGCTTAACTGTATCTATCAGCAGGTTGCGCCAAAATGCTAAACAATTAGAACAGCGCGTCAGGGAACGCACGGCACAATTGCAAGAAACTAATGTAGAATTGGTAAAAGAACAGGAAAAGAGCGATCGCCTGCTGCTCAATATTTTACCCCAATCCATTGCTACCAAGTTAAAAGATGGTCAAAGCAGTATTGCTGACGGCTTCGCAGAAGTCACGATTTTGTTTGCGGATATCGTAGGCTTTACCGTGCTTTCAGCACAAATATCTCCCGAAGAACTGCTCAAGTTTCTCAACGAAATTTTTTCAGCCTTCGATAGCTTAACGGAAAAGTACGGCTTGGAAAAAATCAAAACAATTGGAGATGCTTACATGGTAGTGGGAGGTTTGCCAAATCCCAGCACCAACCACGCCGAAAGCATTGCGGAAATGGCTTTAGATATGCAGGAGGAATTAGCAAAATTTAATGCCAAACATCATGCAGGAATTAACATTCGCATCGGCATCAATACTGGGCCGGCAATTGCGGGGGTTATTGGCACTAAAAAATTTATTTACGACCTCTGGGGCGATGCCGTCAATACAGCAGCCCGCATGGAATCCCACGGAATTGCCGGCGCGATTCAAGTCACACAATCAACTTACGATATCTTGCAAAATAAGTATCGGTTTGAAGACAGAGGAATTATCCACATCAAAGGCAAGGGCGATATGAATACTTATCTGCTTGCAGGCAGGCTAGTCAGCGCAGTTTCGGTTTAATTTGTTTATTATATTATAAAGGGGTATGCTAGTTAGTCCGAAGTCATCAGTCATTAGTTGTTAGCCGTTAGCCAACAACTAACAGTTAATGCCTGCTGGCTTTTGACTGCTGACAATTACAGGAATTACAGAGGGGATGTGAGAACCCGGTTTCTGCGCGGTTGCTTCGTTGACAAACCAAAAATTTATTACGAGAAACCGGGTTTATTTTCTTATGTTCTATCATTAGCCATTTGCAAAATAGTAAGTTTTATGTTATCGCGGATTTTATCATTCTTGAAATTTTTCAAATCTCGCTTGTCTAGGCAAATAGCTTTGTGGGTATTTGCTAGCATTCTTGTCATAGAGGGAATTATTTTAGTTCCTTCTTATTTTCGGCGAGAAAATGAACTTTTAAGTCAACTGGAACAGGTATCTCGCGCGACTGTTGATTCCCTAGAGTTTTTGCTTCAACAAGATATTTCCGATCGCACTTTCTTGCAAGAAGAAGTAAAAAATATTATTAAGGATTCTCAAGTGGTTTTAGGACTATCTATTTACCAAGCTAACGGTCAGCTAATATATACACTTGGCGAACCCCCAGAAATCAGTTTACAGCAACTAAAAAAAGCTCGTATAGTTCACAATCACAATTTCGATGGCAAGCGCTACGATATTGCTTGGACGGAGCGACATTTGGGAGGCGATTACATCTTAATTGTTCGCCACGATGCTTCCACCGTTCAACCGGAACTCTACGCATTTATCGGGCGGATTGCGGTTCTAGTCATCATTATATCAGCCTTTGTCACTTCGGTGACTATGTTTTTTTTAGGGGTGACAGTAATTTCACCTCTCTTGAGATTGCGCGATGACTTGATCGCTGCTGGAGACGCTTTGAGCAAAGATCAAGAGAAACCTGATTTCTACTCTCTGTCTGTCAAGCGCGATGACGAGTTAGGAGAACTCATGGTCGCATTCAATCAAATGTTTCACCGAGTATACAAGGAAATTGCACAGCGGAAACAAGCTGAGGAAGTATTACGCGCCGAACAAGAAAAGTCGGAACGTTTATTACTAAATATATTACCTGTCATGATTGCCGATCGCCTAAAACAAGGCCAGATAAATATTGCCGATGGATTTGCCGATGTTACGGTTTTGTTTGCTGATATTGTGGGCTTTACCGAAATATCTTCGCGCACATCTCCTGAAGAATTAGTCGAGTTGCTTAATAAAATATTTTCATCTTTCGATCGCTTAAGCGAACAATACGGCTTAGAAAAAATTAAGACTATCGGCGACAATTATATGGTGGCAGGCGGTTTGCCGCTTCCCTGTACAAATCACGCCGAATCTATTGCCGAAATGGCCCTGGAAATGCAGCAAGAAATTATGAAATTCCGCGACGAATGCGGTAAACCTCTCAATATCCGCATTGGCATTAATACTGGGCCTGTGGTAGCAGGTGTCATCGGCACTAAAAAGTTTATTTACGATTTGTGGGGAGATGCTGTGAATACAGCAAGCCGCATGGAATCTCAGGGACTTCCGGGTAAAATTCAAGTTAGCAACTCAACTTATGAATTGCTGTGCGATAAGTATTTGTTGGAAAAACGCGGTAAAATTAATGTTAAAGGCAAAGGCTCTATGACGACTTATTTGCTCAAAGGTAGAAAATTGTAACTAACAATTTTAACCATCGCCCGCGAATACGTGGTATGGTGGCTGACGTTGCAGGGCAGACGCCCTCGCCACCAAACTATATTTTTTTTGAACGAACCGCGAAGACGCTAAGGACGCGAAGGAAGAGAAGAGAAGAAAAGAGAAGAGAATATAAAGAGTTGCCAAGTGAGTTAACTTTGCTATATTAAAATGCGAGTTGATATTAGTTAGATGGGTAAAAATGACGGCGGATCAGGAACTGAATTATTCTACTTCACCGATTTGGCAGCCCTTCACGCAAATGAAAACGGCTGCCCCGCCGCTGAAGGTAATTCGCGGCAAAGGATCGGTGCTGGAATTAGCAGACGGGCGGCAAATTCTCGACTGCATTTCTAGTTGGTGGGTGACTGTTCACGGGCACAGCCATCCAGTTCTCGCTGAGGCTCTTTACGAACAAGCTCAAAAGTTAGAACACGTAATATTTGCGGGATTTACTCACGAACCTGCCGAAAAACTTGCTAATAAATTGCTAACTCATACGCCTGCTTCTTTAACGCGGATTTTCTTTTCTGATAACGGATCGACTGCTGTTGAAGTTGCTCTGAAAATGGCATTTCAATATTGGCAAAATATCGGAGAAACTAATCGCACTAGCTTTATTAGTTTTGAGGGAGGTTATCACGGCGATACTGTGGGCGCGATGTCGGCTGGCAGAAGTTCGCTGTGGTGGGAATCTTTTGCACCTTTAATGTTTGCTGGTGATGTTGTTCCTTTTCCGGCGACTTTTGACGGCGATGAGGAGGTGGAAAGCAAGGAGGCGGCGAGTTTAGAGAAATTGGAGTTTTTGTTAAAGCAGGGCGGCTATGCGGGAATTTTTATCGAACCTTTGGTGCAAGGTTCTGCGGGGATGCGAATGTGCCGCCCTGAGTTTTTGCGGGCGATCGCACAACTTGCCCGCCAGTTTAATGTATTGTTGATTTACGATGAAGTAATGACGGGTTTTGGGCGGACGGGCGAACTGTTTGCCTCGGTTAAATCTGCAACTTCACCGGATATCCTGTGTTTGTCTAAAGGATTGTCTGGTGGTTGTTTACCAATTGCTGTCACAATGGCATCGGAGGATATTTATCAAGCTTTCTGGCGAGATGAATGGGACAAAGCTTTTTTTCACGGTCATTCTTACACCGGAAATCCCTTAGCTTGTGCGGTGAGTGTAGCATCCTTGGAGCTTTTGGAGCAAAACCCAAATGTGTATCAAGGGATGGAAAAACTCCACCACAAATATCTAAATCAATGGCTGAGAAATCATCCTAAACTCGAACGGATTCGGACTTGCGGCACCATCGCAGCAATGGATGTGAAAACGGAAAGCGATTCCGGTTATTTTAATGACATCGCTCCTGTATTGAAAGCCAAATTTCTCGAAGCGGGGTTTTTGCTCCGCCCCTTGGGAAATACGCTTTACTTGATGCCTCCCTACTGCATTTCTCCTGATGAACTAGAATCGATTTATCGGGTAATTCGTCAGGTTTTGGATACTCTGTAAACCCTTTAATTTTAGTAATGAATTTACCCAATTGGAACGATTTGGCTGACGACGCGCTGGCGGGCAAATGTCTCTCTCGCGAGCAATCTTTAGCCGTATTGCGCGCACCGGATGAGGTTTTGCTGGAACAACTAAACGCAGCTTATCGGGTGCGCCGCCACTACTGGGGAAACCGAGTCAGGCTGCACTATTTGTTAAACGCTCAAAGTGGCCTTTGTCCTGAAGATTGCCATTATTGTTCTCAGTCAAAAATTTCGACTGCGGAAATTGAGAAATATCCGCTTTTAGCTAAGGAGAAAATTCTGGATGCCGCCAAACGTGCAGCAGATTTAAAAGCTGGTACGTTTTGTTTGGTGATTTCGGGGCGTCAACCTAACGCTTCTACTTTCGATCGCGTTTTGGATGCTGTCGAGACTGTGAAGGCAAATTATAACCTAAAAATTTGCGCTTGTTTGGGATTGTTGAGCGAGGAGCAAACTCATCGGCTGGCTAAAGCTGGAGTCGATCGCGTAAACCACAATCTCAATACTTCCGAATCATATCACACGGATATTTGCACGACTCACACTTTTGGCGATCGGGTGGAAACCGTCGAACACGTAAAAGCAGCGGGGATCACAACTTGTTCCGGCGGAATTTTGGGGATGGGCGAATCGGATGATGATGCGATCGATTTAGCGCTTTCGCTTCGCAAGTTGGGCGTTACTAGCGTGCCGGTTAACTTTTTCATTCCGATTCCCGGCACACCATTTGCAGATGTGAACAGGTTAACTCCCCGCCAATGTTTGCGAATTCTCTGTTTGTTCCGATTTTTGCTTCCTAGCCAAGAAATTCGGATTGCTGGGGGACGGGAAGTGCATTTGCGATCGCTGCAACCTCTCGGACTCTACCCCGCTAATTCTATCTTTGTTGGTGATTATCTGACAACTCCCGGACAAGCTGCCCATCAAGATTGGGAAATGATTCGAGATGCGGGATTTGCGATCGAATCCCCCGAAGGTTCTCTCTTAGAAGTTGATTCAGCAGTTACCAAATCCGAACAAAAATCCCTGGTTGTGTAACTCTTATAGCAGTTTTCAATCGGATGAAATAGAGGAAGACACGGCACTGCCGTGTCCCTACCCAGTATCTATATTTCACGTTTACGAATGGGAAAGAAAAACCTGGTTTCTGAGGTAGCAAATGTGTAAACGGTAAGTTCTTAGATTGTAGCCCGAAACCCTTATTCTACGGTTGACATTCTTCAATCTAAAATCTAAAATCTAAAATCTAAAATAATACAAGAGAGGAAAATTGTGGACAAACGCGAAGAAATTACGATCGCAGAATACCAGCTAACTGCCGAATCTTTTCGAGAAGGAACTTGGCATCATGACGTATCCCAAAATCGATCCGCACTGACCGCTGCTATGCCCCGCAATCCCGGTAAAATTCTCGATATAGGATGCGGGCCGGGACGAGATTTAGTAGCGTTCAAGAGCCAAGGACACACAGTTGTAGGCTTAGATGCAACTCCGGCTTTTGTAGAAATAGCAAAAGAGTTGTCAGGATGCGAAGTTTGGCAACAATCTTTTCTGAATCTCGACTTGCCAGAAGCAGAATTTGACGGTATTTTTGCCAATGCTTCCCTGATTCACGTTCCCAGCGACGAGATGGTGAAAGTGCTGCAAGATTTGCACAAAGCCTTAGTTGTTAACGGTGCAATTGTCATGTCAATGTGCCGGGGAAATTGGGAAGGATACGACGAGAGACCAACGGGAAAACGCTATACTGCGGGATGGGAATATCATACTTTAGCGCCTTGTTTAGAAGAAACAGGATTTGCAATTGTCAATCACTACTATCGCCCCCCCGGCTTACCCCGCGAAGCTCAATCTTGGGTAGTAATGGTGGGCAAAAAACTCTAACGTAAATGGAAAATAGGCAATCGGTAATTGCCAATCATTCCCCTCTCTTCCTCTGCGCCCTCTGCGCCCTCTGCGGTTAAATAAAAAAACTCATTCACCAATAGACAGAAGATTGTTGTATAATTATATCCAGTCAAATAAACCACTTTCTGCACCAATTAAATCCCAATTAATATGACAGATAAATCCCACATTTTTTTAGCGGGTGCTAGTCGAGGAGTCGGCTTAGAAATCGCGAAATGTCTGACAGCACAAAAGATGCAAGTAACTGCACTTTTGCGATCGCCCGCAACCAGTACCGAATTAGAAGCAATGGGCATCAAAGTCGTGACTGGCGATGCTTTGGATGCAGCAGCTATGGAAGCTGCGATGGCTGGCGGCGATCCAATTCATGCCGTAATCAGCACAATTGGGGGCTTACCCAAAGATGGAGAAAGAGCCGATTATTTGGGCAACAAAAACTTGATTGATGCGGCTGTCAAAGCAGGCGTGCAAAAATTTATTTTAGTTTCATCCATCGGCAGCGGTAATAGTGTCGGCGCTTTGCCACCCCAAGCTTTAGAAACTTTGCGCCCGGTTTTAATTGAAAAGGAAAAAGCCGAAAATCATTTGATAGCAAGCGGGATGATTTATACAGTGATTCGTCCGGGCGGACTCAAATCGGAACCTGCAACAGGCAACGGTATTTTAACAGAAGATTGTCTAGTTGCTGGAACTATTCACCGGGCGGATGTAGCGCAGCTAGTTTGTCAGTGTTTAGTTTCTGATGCTGCTAACAATAAAGTTTTGTCGGCGGTAGACAGGCAAATGCTTTACGGCAATCCAGAATTTGACGTATTAACTTTTAGTTAAATATCCAAACCTCAAAAAACACAAAAACCTGTAGGGGCGGTTTAAGCGAACAATACAAAACTTCCGCCCTTTGCAGATTTTTGTACAAAACCCGCCCAGACTTAAGAATCGAAAGGCTTAATCCACGATCGCCCGATCGCCCAATCCAAAACCAAACCCGCGATCGCAAACAATACCACACTCTCGACACCGCGAACCGCAAACGGCAATAACTCCTGTAGGGCGGGCATCTTCCCGGATTCAAAACACAATCCAGCATCCAACTGTCCAAAAGCCCGCACCAACCCAAAAGCCAACACCGCACCAGATTTAAGCTGCGGGTTAACATCTCGGCGAATCGCATAGCGGTAAGTCACGCCGAACAAAAAACCGCCCAAAAGTGCGCTCGTCCCTCTCAAGGCAAAATTTAGGTCAATTTCCCTTACCTGCAAACTCGCCAGAGAATCCAACCTATCCGCTAGAATTAAGCTATTACCAAGGGCGATCGCCCCAAAAGCCAGCAAACAAGACAAAGCAGCAACACTCCCTGCCTTCAAAGATTCTACCCGTTCAGCCGCACTAAAATTTGACGAATCCTTCACGGTGCCCTCATTTCAAAAATGGCTCAAATTGACCTATCATAAGGTTTGGAGTCACTTTGTACAGTTTGTTCAATAAATAGCTATGGATATTTTGTCACTCGGTTGGGTTTCGGTGCTAGTTCTGTTCTCCTTCTCAATTTCAATGGTCATTTGGGGACGCAACGGTTTCTAGATTCCAAAATAGCTTGCGGGGCAGGCTTTTTAACGGCCCCGCATTTTTTTAAATCCTATTTAACCAAATCAAAATAACAGGAGTTGTAAACATGACAGCAAAAAAAATCTTAATGCTAGTCGGCGATTTTGTAGAAGACTACGAAGTAATGGTTCCTTTCCAAGCACTGCAAATGGTAGGTCACACCGTCCACGCCGTCTGCCCGGACAAAGCAGCAGGCCAAACAATTCGCACCGCAATTCACGACTTTGAAGGCGATCAAACCTACAGCGAAAAACCCGGTCACAACTTCACTTTAAACGCGACTTTTGACGAAATCAACCCGGCCGACTACGACGCTTTGATTATCCCCGGAGGACGCGCCCCAGAATACATCCGCCTCAACGAACAAGTGCTGCAAATTACCCGCTACTTTGCCAACAGCAAAAAGCCGATCGCATCTATTTGTCACGGCTTACAGGTTCTAACTGCAGCAGGCGTACTCGAAGGCAAACGGTGCACCGCATATCCCGCTTGCAGCCCCGACGTACTCCGGGCAGGTGGCAAATATACAGAAGTTCCCGTTACCGAAGCCGTAGTCGATGGCAATTTAGTCACCGCCCCCGCGTGGCCAGCACATCCTAACTGGCTAGCTGAATTCCTGAAAGTTTTGGGAACGAAGATCGAACATTCAGATAGTCATTAGTCATTAGTTATTAGTCATTAGTCATCAGTTATTAGTTATTAGTCAGATGAAAATTTTCACAGTCAAAGTTAAACCGAATTCCAAACAGCAAAGCATCGAAGAGCAACCCGACGGCAGCCTCACAATACATCTCAAGTCGCCGCCAGTCGATGGTAAAGCAAACCAAGAATTAATCATGCTGTTGGCAAAAAAGTTTAAAGTGCCGAAATCTGCGATCGGCATTAAATCAGGTCTTTCCTCAAAAAATAAACTTGTCGAAGTTGCGATCGAACCTTTAACATAGAAATAACGGTAATAACAAATCTATCTAAAGAGGGATATAGACTCAACTTTAAAAGTATATATTAATAGTTGTAGAGTTAGAATAAAAAATTATGAGCATTGAAAATAGAGTCGAAGCAACAGCGAAAAATATTGAAGGCAAAATCCAAGAAGCTGTTAGCGAAGTTACAGGCAATCAGAAAGATAAATTAGAAGGTCAAGCCAAGCAGGATCAAGCATCAGCAATTCACCTGAAAGAAGACCTCAAAGATAAAGCAAAAGAGATTGTAGACCGAGCTTAGTAACAGTATTCGCTACAATTTTCCTGCCTACTCAATCCCGCAAACATATAGTTTGCGGGATTTTTTATAATGAGCCTAAATTATTTGTACCAATATCTTGGGGTGGGTTTATCAACATTATTGGTGGCAAAATTCACCTGCGAACCGCCTTTATAGATTCCAGTAATTCATAGTGCAAAAGCATTAATTTTGTGGCGGGAATTGTTTCCATTGCATAAGTGGTGCCATCTTGATGAGAAAATTCTACCTCAAAAGCACTGCCATCAAATTCCATCACAACTGTTCCTACTTGTCCTTTATATAATTTAATGATTTATTTTGTTTCAAAATGGGTTGCTTCTAAATCTTCAGTTAAAGCAACAATATCTAGGTCTTTAATTGTTTTCATTGTTTTTACATCACTTTTGGACGGGATAACAAGTTGTTAATCTGGGGAAAGTTTCACCTGAGCGGACGCTCCAAGCTGCTATAATCAGAGACTCACCTACTTCGGTTTTCAGCTAGAATTTCATGTTATAATGTGTTCCGTATTCATTGTTTTTTTGAATAACAACATCTTCGTTGATAGCAGCTTCTTTTAAAGCCTGTTTGAGCATTTCAGCATTTTCTAGGTTAATGCCTAACTTACGGGCAAACAAAATAGCTTTATTTTTTCATTCTTGGTGATTCAGATTTAGAGAAGATTCTTCTATTTTATTGCCTAAATCTGCTAGATGACCATTGGGCAGTTTCACTATTAATAACTTTTTTTGAAGGACAAAATAGAATATTAGTCTGCTACGATAATCGACTTTTACTCAAATGTCAATTATATCGTCTTTGAGCTGGGTGGCTGGTTTATCAACATTATTGATGGGTGGCAAAATGGAGCGGTGAATCTGCCCTTCCTTTCAATGCCCAATGCCCAATCCCCAATCCCCAATCCCCGATGCCCAATTCTCAATGCCAATAAAAAAGCCAGGGATGGATATCCCCAGCTCGAAACATAGGACAATTAGTTTTGAGAGTTGGTAGGGCGATGTTTCAGAATCGACCCCACCCACTTTTACCCAACTTAAATCAGGGTAATGTCAGAAGCCGTAATGCCCGGTCTGCCATTCAGAATTGCCAGCGTAACTACTCCGCCAGCAGTACCAAAACCGTTAGAGTCATATCCTAGTCGTCCAGTTTCATTTTCATAAAAGACGAACGGCTCTGTCGCGCCCGCCCCGGCTGGACCAAAACTGCCGTTGTACTGCCCACTCTCAAGTGGCAAGAACGCCTTCGAAGAAATTCGATTCGTATTATCCAGTACCCTCAAGTTGGGGAAGCCGTTGGAGTCATTGATTTGGAAGATAAACTTGTCTTGGCCACTCGTAAAATCGCCGATTTGGTCTGTGTCAGTACCCACGGCGCCCTCGCCGAAGTTGTTGTAGTAGAAGCTGTCATTACCCGATCCGCCAATCAGCGTGTCAGCACCAGGCCCCCCGCCGAGAGAGTCGTTACCGTCGCCGCCGATCAAATAGTCTTTTCCAAAGCCGCCCAGCATGGTGTCGTTCCCACCACCGCCATTTAAGGTATCGTCCCCGGCTCCTCCGAGGGAGTCGATAGCATTGGATGAGTCGCCGAACAGGATGTCATCCCCGCTACCAGTAGTGATCACATCAGTGCCGTTGCCACCAATAATGAAGTTGCTGCCTAAGTTATCAGTAATGACGTTTGGCGCTGTAAGACCGGTAAAGCTGACGCCGCTAGCGTAGGAGATGAAGTCGTTACCCGCAACGTTGCCAATCACGCGATCGCGCGCGCTGCCAAAGATGATGGTGTCACTTCCCTCGCCACCGTTCATGAGGTTGGTGACGGTGAAGCTGCTGCCAGTAGTAGGATTGGTGTAGCCAATTAACAGATCGCCGCCGAGTCCGCCTTCGAGAGTAATCAAAGCCGTACCAGTACCAGCAAAACTGGCCTTGGTAGCATCGATAGTATCGTTGCCATCTCCACCGGCTGCGTTAGTAAAGGTACCGCTCAGGCTGTCGTTGCCTTCGCCGCCGATCATTGTATCCGTCACAAAAGCTGCAACGATTGTGTCATTGCCTACTCCGCCGTCGAGCAAGTTGCGACCCGCGAAGCCGGGAAATGAACTCTGGGCGCCTCCGCTCAAAGTTAGATTCGATACCCTGGATGACTGGATGAAGTCGTCGCCTGCACCTCCCAAAGCGGTATCCTGCGTGGCAAAAACCGTGATCGTGTCGTTGCCGTCGCCGCCCTCAAAGAAGTTTCTGCCGGCTTCAAACTCGCCGATCGCCCCGGTGAGAGAATCGTTGCCGCCACCACCAATCAAGGTGGTTCTCTCAATGCCGATCGTAATGACGCTGCCCTGAGCAAACGGGCTTGTCTGGGTACGGTTGGTAATGAATAAGATGTCGTCGTCAAGATCGCCCGACAGGTAGCTGTTGCTGGCCACACCTCTTAGGGTGTCGTTGCCTTTACCGCCAAAGAGACTGTCTCTTACATTGATACCTACAACCAAGTCGTCGCCCAAATCACCCCGCAAGTAGTTGCTACCTTCATTGCCAGCGAAGCCTCCGGTTAGGGGAAGACCGAGGTTGTTGCCACCCCCTGCGATGAAGAAGCCGATCGAGTCATTGTCCTTACCGCCGTAGAGGGAATCTGCTCTCTGGGCCCCTCCCAGCATCGTATCTGCGCCCTCATTACCAAACATGAGGTTAGCTTCGACAGTACCTTGGATCAAGTCTTCTCCCAAACCGCCGTACAGGCTAGCGCGGGCTTCAGCGATCATGGTGTCATTGCCGGAGTCGCCAAATAGCAAAGCCGGAGTCCGCTGAGATCTGATTGAATCTTCGTCGTCGCCGCCGTATATGGTATCGTTCGGGCCAACTGAAATCAGAGTATCGTTATCGCCTTGGCCAAATATTAAGCTGCCGCCCAGGGTGGAAGTTCTAATGAAATCCGCCCCCTCTCCGGCGAATACTGTATCCGGGCCTAGCCCCGGAAGGTTTAAATCTAGTTGATTAGAATTGTCATCTAACGTTGTCATAAAGCTTCACTCCTCTACTTGTTGGTCATCGCTGGTGCGACTACAGACACTGCCTAGAACACCGAATGTTTGGATTCCGCTGTAGTTTAACCTGTTTGCCAGCCGCAAGTCTAGCCTACTGGCGTTAACCCTGTCTAGACTTTCTCCCTCGCGGATTTTTTGCTTGTAAGCTTTTATTTTCAAAGTCTTCACCCTTTAATAATCCTGGTGCACTGTCTCAGGTGCTCACGCTCCATAAGACGCGGCTCATATTCTTAATGTTCCATTCTGGGTTGGCGGTCGGGGATCGCGTCCGGGGGAGGAAATTAAAGATTAAAAAAGGCAGATCTGGGTGATCGGGAAGACAAGGAAAATTGGGAGATTTTTACTTGGTAACAAGGCTTTGTGGCAATTTCCGGTTTTCCAGGCAGGGCCGTCATTTAATAATTCTGGCCCGGATTGAACTCGGTACCGCTCCGGGCTTTAAAAGTCTACGCCCCGCTTTAGTTCTACGCCCCGATCGCCGTAGTGTTTGTGACAGTATACCTCGGAGTGTACGCTTGCCAAGTCAAAGTAAGCGTGGGGTTTGTGGCAGCGCCCGGTGATAATAATTTCTGTATCCCGCGGCTTGCGTAGCAGGGCTTCGACGATCGGCTCTACCGGCAGCAGTTCTAAGTCTACTGTGGGATTGAGTTCGTCGAGAATAATCGTTTTGTACCAGCCGCTGGCGATCGCACATTTGGCGATTTCCCAGCCGCGTTCTGCTTCTATGCAGTCTAGCTCTTGCTGTTGCCCCCGCCAAACTATAGCATCTCGGCCGCACCGCTGGTGGTCTACTAGCTGCGGGTAGCTTTGCCGCAAGGCTGCGATCGCCGCATCTTCTGTATAACCGCTGCCACCTTTGAGCCATTGCACGATTAACACCCGGTGAGATTGGTCTTGACTGATACCCCTACCTATTGCCTGCAAAGCTTTGCCCAAAGCGCTCGTAGACTTGCCTTTCCCCGCTCCGGTGTATATTTCGATACCCGAAATATGATGGTCTGCCGCTGCGGGGTGATAGTGGGGCTTCATTTCTGAGTGTAAGTCGGCAATCTCCAGCAAAGCTTCCGGGGCCGCTCGACCTGTGGCGATGACTTCTAAATATTCTGGTTTGTTTTTGAGGGTTTGGACTACTTCGTCAACTGGCAGCAAACCCAAGTCCAATACGGGGTTTAGTTCGTCTAGTACCACGACGGAATAGAGCTCGCTGGCGATCGCTCCTTTGGCGATATCCCAGCCTCGCTGAGCTTCGGCGCGATCGAAGCGGGTGATTGCTTCGGTCCCAAAATATTCGGCTCTGCCGGTTCGCACTTGGTCGATCAAGTGCGGAAATGCCCGTTGCAAGGCTTCTATTGCTCCGTCTTCGTCGTAGGAGCGGCCGGGGCCTTTGAGAAAGCGCAGCAACAAGACTCGTGTGGGCGAGTCAGAATTGATACCCAGCCCGATCGACCGCAACACTACTCCCAAAGCTGCCTGAGACTTGCCTTTACCAGCGCCGTCGTAGACGTGAATCTGACCCGCGGCGCGTTCCGACCGGGATGAGGCTGTCCGAATACCAATGCCATTCCTTACCATAATCAGCAGTTGTTTGAGTCTGTAGCGGGGTGGGTATTCGATCGCGCGCCTTGAATGTTTAATTTTTCCATTCTTTTGGCGGATCTCAACAGATTATACGATAACTTCTAACCCCCAATCTTTTAAGCAGCGATCTAACGGAATCAGGTGCTCAAACCTCCGGTTAAGATTCTTCCGCTTGTGCTGTACAATTAAAATTTAACACGGACTGATATACCTAAAGGCTTATGATTGCGAGTGTTTTCCCATTTCGGACTGTTTTGGTGCAAATTTTAATTATGTTTTTGGCGATCGCGATCGAATCGTGGTTTTTGCAAAAACTACTTAAACTCGGCCCCAAAACCAGCATTGAATATACAGCCATCCTCAATCTATCTTGCACTTGCGTAGGCTGGTTAGTTTTCTTCGGCATTGAAAGCGTTCTTAGCAAAGAATTGCGGGAACAGCTTATCGGTTATATTTTATTAGGACGTGGGGATAATGTTTACGCTCCAATAACTATGATAGCACTCTCAGTATTGGCAGTCACATTTCTAGCTAAATGGCAGGGATTAGAATTCATAGAAAACATGGTTTCCGGCAATAAAAAAGCTTCCAAACCTCAGTTTTTAGGACCACCAACCCTCACCCGCCGTCCTCCAAAAAAAACTTTTCAAGTAACTACCCAGTTTGGGGGGATTTTAATCGCCCACACTGTTAGCAATATCGTTATTTTAACCGTGTTGTTTTTGCAAAGCGTCTATTGAAATTTATGATGAAGCAATTTTTAGATGTCACTCAGCAACTCACTAAGCTGACGAACAACCTTTGGGAAACCAATAAAAAAATCCAAAAGGCGATGATTCCGCCTAAAGTTGTCCACTGGAAGACTCCTTTACTACTCAGCATCTTTTTAGCTTTGCTGACAGTGGCGGCAGTCACTGACTGGCGGACGAGAACTCTGCTTTTTGATATGAGCTGGTTATTTTTTACACTTTCAATGGGTTTGCTGACCAGCCAGCAACCTTTTGTGATTAAAGGAGTAAGTCTGAGTCCGTGGGTGACAAGCATTTTAATTGGGTTGTGGTTGCTGGTAAGATTGCCGTCGGATAGGAAGGAAATAGCATGGATAGCTGGCCCACTTATAGCAGTAGTAGTTCTGGCGACAATAGAGATTTGGAATAGCGAGTCGAAACGGGAAGGTATCAGGTCGTTGGTGCGCCCTCATTTTTTGATGATCACTCTAGTTCACCTGCTCTTTTCCTGTTGGTTTGCATTTCACTTTTTAATTCAAGGTTGGATAGAACAGTATCCGAGTGTTTTATCTCAGGATTTAAGGCAAAGCGATTATGTGGTGACATTTCAACAGCCAACTATTAATCGCTCCCGAGGAGTTGTCATCCTCAATGAAATGGAGCGATACCTGCGAAATGAAGCCCGCACAAAACCGTGGGCGCAAGTAGAGCAAATGTTAATAGATATTGACAACGAGCGATTTTTTCTGCGGAATCAAGCCTTAAAAACAACTGGGGTAGTCGCAGAAGATGCGAGGTGGGATGTCAAAACCTCGATCGTCCAAGGAGATTCCCGCTATCAGTTAGAGATGCAGGCAACTTGGCTGGGGCTGGTTTTTAGACCGGAAATATATTCGTTTACCAAATCTTGCGAGGTGTTCAATATAGGCAATAGGGCGACTGTAACCTGTGATGCGATCAAACGCTCTCAACCCGGACAGAAAAAAGATGGAACGGCGGGGGACAGTCAAGTTTGATTCGGTCTCTGTTAACTAATTGCGATCGGTATAGCGGGAGAGTAGGAGAGTCTAAGAGTGGGAGATTCTGAGAGTCTGAGATGAAAAAAATCCTCTTTCTTTCCTCTTCCCTCTTCCCTCTTCCCTCTTCCTTACACTAAAGTATGGCGAAAGTCTCCAGTGGGTTAATAACTAGATGAATTTGAGAAGAATCTTGACAGTCGCGACCAATGTATTTTGGGAAGTAATTCGCGATCGCATCCTTTACTTAATTATTATTTTTGCTCTGTTGATGGGCGCTTCGGTACGGTTGATACCGGAATTGGCGGCGACAACCGAAAAGAAAATTATTTTAGATATCGGTTTAGCGGCTATGAGCATTCTCGGTTTAATTGCCACAGTGTTTGTGGCTACCGGATTGGTCAACAAAGAAATTGAAAAGCGCACTGTTTATCTGTTAGTTGCTAAGCCGATAAGTCGGGCTGAGTTAATTGTGGGCAAGCACTTAGGACTGTCGGCGGTGCTGGCTGTGCTTGTAGCAGCAATGACTGTTATCTATCTGGCTATTCTGAGTTTGAGCCGCATTCCTTTCCCTTTGGAAAGCATTTTAATCGCTTCGCTATTTATCTGGTTTGAGCTGTGTCTGATGGCTGGTGTCGGGATTTTATTTGGGGTTTTTAGCAGTTCGCTGTTGGCAACTTTACTGACATTTGGCGTTTATTTAATGGGACATTCGACGCGGGATTTAGTGGCTTTGGGCAAGTTAACTAAAAATCCTGGTCTTGAACAATTGATGATGGGACTTTATCTGGTTTTGCCGGATTTAGCCAGATTCAATTTGAGAAACGATGCTGTTTACGGACAAGTTCCTTACTTGGCAGGTTTGATTACAGATGCTGGCTACGGTTTGCTGTATGTGGTGCTGCTGCTGTCAATTGCGATCGCCATATTTTCCCGCCGGGAATTTTAAAGCGCGCATTCCGCACCTTTAGGGTAATGGTTTGTAGTGAAGACTAAAATCCTCACTACAAACAATTTTATTATCGACTTAGAGCGCTAATATATAGAGAAGGTTATCGATCGCCAATCTTGACTAAAACTCAAACTTTTATTGGTAAAATGAGGTGACTTATGACTACTATAATTCACAAACCGATATCGCAGTTAAAGATTACTTGGCCACTGCTACCCGATGATTTCATCCTACCAGACGACCCTGTAGACGATATAGACCATCCCTTGCTAGCTAACGGTTTGCGCCAGTCTGTAGTGGATTCCCCGGAACTAATGCAAGACGCACTAATAGTTTCTAATTTTGCTTTGTGCGCTGCTGTGGACGATCGCACTATTTGCAAAGCCCCAGACTGGATGTACGTGCAGCCGGTTCAACCTTGGCCTCATAACTATCCCCGCCGTAGTTACACCCCTCATACCGAAGGAACTGTCCCTTTTGTAGTGATGGAATTTCTATCAGCTACTTACGGCGATGAATACTCTGTCGAACACACAGAAGAAATCGGTAAGTGGTTTTTTTACGAACAAGTAATCAAAGTTCCTCGCTATGTCATTTTTCGACCGCATACAGGCAGAATAGAAGTTTATGCGCTTGAATCCGAGCGTTATGACAATCAAAATCCTGATAAAAACGGCCGTTATTTAATACCTGGATTAAATCTATTTCTGGGAGTGTGGCAGGGAACTCGCGAAGGTAGAACGGGATATTGGCTGCGCTGGTGGACGGAGGGCGGAGAACTGCTTTTGTGGCCGGAAGAAAGGGCAGAAAATGAACGCCTGCGGGCAGAAGATGAACGCCTGCGGGCAGAAAATGAACGCCAGCGAGCCGATCGCCAACAGCAAGACAAAGAGTTAGCCGAGACGCTGCTGGAACAGGAAAGACAGCGAAATCAAGAACTTTTGGCTCGATTGGCAGCCCTCGGTATCGATCCAGAATAGCATTAGAAGTCCGATGCAAGTCGGAAAAAGGAAGAGGTTCGAGGGAAGAAGGGAACCCGATCGAGATATGCTTTCTTCATCCTTCTTTCTTTAGTTTGCTTTCTTACTTCTCTGTTTGTCACAAAAAGTTGAAATTATGTTAGTAGAAAAACTCGAACAATTAAAAGATATTTTCGCACAGATGGAACGGGCTTTGATTGCCTACTCCGGCGGAATTGACAGCACTTTGGTGGCAAAAATCGCTTTTGATGTGTTGGGATCTCGCGCTTTGGCAGTGACGGCAGTTTCCCCATCTTTACTGCCAGAAGATTTAGAAGATGCGCGCATTCAAGCAGCAGAAATAGGGATTGCCCACCAGGAAGTACAAACTCAGGAAATGGCAAATCCAAATTACACTTCTAACCCGGTTAACCGCTGCTATTTCTGCAAAAGCGAACTGCACGATACTTTGAAACCTCTAGCACTAGCAAAGGGTTATCCTTATGTGGTGGATGGGGTTAATGCTGACGATTTAAAGGATTACCGTCCCGGAATTCAGGCTGCGAAGGAACGCGGCGCGCGATCGCCTTTAGCAGAAGTAGGCATGACTAAATTGGAAGTGCGGCAGTTGGCTAAAGAATTGGGTTTGCCTTGGTGGGACAAACCGGCTCAACCTTGTTTGAGTTCGCGCTTTCCTTACGGCGAAGAAATCACCGTGGGAAAGTTGCAAAGAGTGGGGCGCGCTGAACGCTATTTGCGGCAGTTGGGACTGAAAAATTTGCGAGTGCGATCGGACGGAGATACGGCCCGCATTGAGTTACCAGCAGAGGAGATTAAGCAGTTTGTGTTAAATGCGGATTTGCCTGCATTAGTCGCGGTGTTTCAAGAGTTTGGTTTTGTTTACGCGACTTTGGATTTGGAGGGGTTTCGCAGTGGCAAATTAAATCAGGTTTTGCAGCCGCAGTTGTTGCAGGCAAAAGGTTGATTAATTTTCCCGAATACAAAAAATTTCTCATGATTGATGTAGTTTGGGAAATGGACAAAGGGGAACCATGGCAATCGAACCTTTATAGTGGCGTTGCTGAATCAGGGTATGAAAAAAAACTTTAAAATCCCAAAGCTGTGTGGATACTGGTTTCTATGACAGTCATATTTAGCGTTTCATACCGTAAATCAGCAACGCCGCGAATTTCTTGATAGTACAATCCCCCGAATTTATCCGTGGGATCAATCAAAAATCTAAAATCTAAAATCTAAAATCGAATGACTCTATGCAGCGGTTTCAACCGCCGAGTCATAAACAGGGTGGCTAACTTTCAACGCCCGAGTCTGATCAAGGAGTAGTTGGCTGAATTTGCTGTGGCTGCATTTGCTGCTGCTGATTTTGGAGCTGAAGTTGCTGCTGCTGGATCTCGAGTTGCCGATTCTCAAGATCTATTTGCCGCTGTCTGTCTTCGAGTTGCAAGCGTCTGTCTTCAAGTTGCAGCAATCTGTCTTCAGCTTGCCGCTGTCTTTCTTCACGTTGTAGCTCTCTTTCTAGCAGTCTGTCTTCACGTTGCTCTTGTCTGTCTTGACGTTGTTCGCGAATCTGTCTGAGCTGATTTCGCCGCTCAAAATCGCCTCCCAAAAATAAGTTTTGAAAAGCGTTGATAGTTGCTTGAAACCCAGTAAAAACGCCGCTAACAGCGCTGATCCCACTTGCAACTCCTGTTATTGGCTGCAAAAAACTGTTGATATTATCTCCTACCCTAGCATAGCCCGATCGCGCTACCAGAATCACATCGTCGTTGCGGAGAGTAGGGTTATTATTAGGATTCAACCCTTGAGCAAAATCTACCTCGATCGTGCGGCGAGAAACAGTACCGTTGGGGTTCAATCGCAATAGTTCTACCTTGTCTTTTTTAGCCCGCAATTGATTGAAACTGCCCGCCGTCAGCAAAGCTTGGTGCAGGGATGTACTAGGCCGCACCTGCAAAGCCCCAGGCCTAATTACTTCTCCTACAATATTGATGCTAATCGCGTTCGGAGAAAAACTGCTATTTGCGACTTGAGAAACTTCCGCTAAGTCTACAGTAGCTGCTGTCGGGATAATTACGCTATCTCCTTCTTGCAGCAAAATATCTTGAGTTGCGTCGCCTTTTTGCAGCAAATCCCACAGATTTACCATGATAGTTTGTTCATTGCCACCTCTGACTCGGCGGCGGATTTGCACGCGGCGAATGTCAGCTTCTGTAGTGATACCACCAGCAATTTTCAATGCTCTAGTTATTGTTGGTAAGCCTACAACTGCTCCTTGCTGTTGGTCGATAGCTACAAAACTCAACTCTGTTTGTTGGTTGCTCGATCGCACATCCGAAGCAAATACAGTATAAGGCCCCGGCCGGTTTACTTCCCCGACAATTACCACACCAATTGGTTTAGTAATATCAGCGGAAAAATTAGCACTGGCTCTTTGGCGAACTTCTTGAGTATTCAGGGCCCTTGCTGTCGGTACAAAAATTGTATCTCCATCTCGAATCGTGACATCTTGACGCAAATTTCCCGTGTCTAAAAAATCCTGCAAATCAACATTAGTAACTTGCTCCGGCCCGCCTCTGTTGGAACGACGAATTTGGACATTTCGCATATCTCCTGCTGATGTCACCCCTTGTGCAAGTTGCAGCATTTCCATCAAAGTCGGGAATTTTACTCCTCCTCCTTCTCTAGTGGGATTAATCTTGTAGGAACCCGGGCGAGTAACTTCACCCGCAAGACCTATATTTAGGGGGCGAGCGACGATCACAGTCACGGTAACAACGGGAACATTGATGAAGGGTTCGTATCGCTGGGTAATCACATTAGCGGCTTGTTGCAGCGTCAACCCTTGAATTGATACGCTGCGAATAATTGGCAAATTGAGCGTCCCATCAACTAACACTTGATATTCTCTGCTGAATTCAGGGACGCCGAAGATATCTAAAGCAATGCGATCGCCCGGGCCTAAAGTATAAGCTGCTTCTGGTGTCAGCGAACCAGAATTGCCGATCGGCGGCAAACTCGAACCCGGAGGTGGCGGCGGTACTCTCGGTTGGTTTGGGTTCCTAGCGGGCGCAGGAGTTCTGACGGCAGGTAACTGAGCTCTACTGGGCAGCGAACTCAATAGCACCAGGAGTGCTGACAAACTCAGACTTGTAGCGGTTTGAATGGTATGTTTCATCTTTCTTCCCTGGTTGCAGCCTGCCAATGAACAAGAGCAATTTAGCTAGTGGATTTTAGTTTATTTTCCCTGCTGTCCAGTGTAGCCTCGCTGTGCTGCAAAATCCACAGGTGCAAGCATAAAAATTGTACGATCGTACTTAACTATTTTGTGCCTTGTTTGTAAAGAAAGTGTAAAGCCCGCCAACTGTTGTCAGGATTAGGATCTCGTTTGAGCAAAATTTTTCATACATAAGTCCGCATACAAATCAACCCGCCGAAGAAAGGAGATAGGAAAAAACCGCCCTGATTTGAGGTAAAATATTAGATAATTCTATCTGCAGGACAAAGACAAGTGTCACTAAAATTGGATAAAGTAATTCCCTGGGGGCGCTGCTTGGATGAATACATAGGAATGTTTAGCTTGACCTCAAGTGACCTCAAGCTAGCAATTCTTGATTGTGCGGGCGGCCCGGCGAGTTTCAATGCGGAAATGACTCGCCAAGGTAACAAGGTAATTTCTTGCGATCCAGTTTATCAGTTTACTGCGGTGGAAATTGGCGATCGCATCCAAGAAACATATCAAACTGTCATTGACGGTGTTAAAGCCAATTTAGACGGCTACCTGTGGAACAATTTTGAATCGCCGTACCAGCTAGGCGAAGTGCGAATGAAGGCGATGCAGGAATTTTTAGAAGATTTTCCATCAGGCTTACAGCAAGGCCGCTACATAACTGCTGAGCTGCCTGTTTTGCCTTTCGAGAACGGTAAATTCGATTTAGCTTTGTGCAGCCATTTCTTATTTGCTTATTCTCACCTACTTTCCGAAGAATTTCATTTGGAAGCAATTACAGAAATGTGTCGGGTTGCGAAGGAAGTCCGGGTATTCCCTCTATTGCAGAGTTTTAGCGGGGAGGAATCCGATCACTTAAACCCGATTATCACAGAATTGAAAAAGAGAAGTTTTAGTGTAGAAATTCAAGAGGCTCCTTATGAGTTTCAAAAAGGCGGGAATAAGATGCTGCGAGTTAGCAAAAAAAGCTGAGCATAAAAGTAATAATAACTTATTATGCTGTTATGGAAACCAAATAACAGCCATTAATTCGCCAACTATTATCAAACTGTTTTTCCATGAGATAAATGGCTCGGATTGGGATGCCTTCCGAGTCCAGCAACAGCACCGGCTGAGCGGGAATTCCTTCTACAGTGGCGAGGTTTTCAAATAATACCGAGCGCGGACGGTAGACAGCTTGATAGGCAATTTTTACCATGTGCATAAAGTTTTCGGCTGTGCGAAACTGCTGCTGAATTCCGGGACTGGCGAAGGCAAAAGCCCCAGCAGCATCGTCTTTTTGAAATGCTTGCAGTTGCTGTTCTACGACTGAGCGAATGGTAGTGCGATCGCTTTCACTGAGGAACATATCTTTAATAATTTGTCAAGAGATGGGAGTGTCGAATAGTTACTATTATAGCGCTCCAACTTAAAAGCGATTTTGTTGCGGGATGGCTGGGAAGCTGTCAGGGCGATCGGGGTTTATTTAAACCCTAGCGGGCTACAGACATTAGTGGTAAAATTGGTTAAAGACTTTAAGAATTGTCAAAATGCTAAGCAGCGCCGCATTGAGGAAAACAGGGTCGGGGTGGGAATTTGCAAGTGAAGAAGCCTTAGAGGATTTTGTCGAAGTTCACTTGCAAAGTTTGCTCGGTTTGACAATCATCAAGCGGCTATTCACTGTCAACGAGCAAAGATGCGATATTATAGCGGTGGACGAGAATAAACGGTTAGTTATCCTGGAGTTGAAAAACGGCGAAGATAGATATGTCGTTCAGCAGTTAACCCGTTATTACGATGCTTTGTTGGAACACAAACCTTTTGCCGATCGCGTGGATTACGATCGACCGGTTCGCTTAATAGCAATTACGCCGAAATTTCACAGGGATAATTTTACAGCCAGGAAGTATCACGGGCTATTTTTTCAGTTTTTGCAATTTGCGATCGTTTTTTTTGAGGACAACTTAAATTTACAACTGAAAGATGTAGATACTGAACAGATGTCACAAGTAGAAATTGTTCACCAGCAAAAAGAAAGCGCTGATAATATACCGATTCCACCTAAAGCATTTATAAAACTATTAAGCCAGTGTGAGCTTAGTCAACAGCAAGAAATATTGAAAATTAGGGATAAAATTCTCTGCTTTGATAAACGAATGCAAGAAATTAGTGATAGTGGTAGTATTAAGTATGGAAATGGCAACAGTAAGACCAGTAAATTCTGTGCAGAGTTATGTTCTGACAGTAAAGGAAATCTCATCTTATTTTTATGGCTACCTTTAAAAGGTCTGACAAGTAAAACTATTTCAAGAGCAAGAGTCTGGACAGATTGGAATGATAATGCTTTGATAGAGGGCTACGTATCGAGAGGAATTGGTGGTAAAGTTAGCTCTAATAAGAAGGTAATAGCTAATCAGACAGAAAAAATAAAGCAAAATATAAAAGATATCCAACAGTGTATGCCTAGGTATACTTATTTTATTGAAAGAGAATTATTAGAATACATTAATAGCGCCATTAAACTCGTTAACAAATCTGCAGCTTCTCAAATATTAACTTATGAAGAGATGAAGTATATAGATTTAAGCAAGGATGTCAAAGATGTTTTTATTAAAATGAAAATTATCGCTCGATATCCGGAAATTTTAGAAATTGCAGAATACTTAGGGCTTGCTGAAAAAGTCAGAAAACAGCATTGCGAAAAATGAGTGAATTCGAGATCGCCTTGACGAGATAAGTTTTATTCAACTTTTATTCAGTAAACATGATTTTTGCTAATCAGTAAAGGTAGAAAACCTGAAAAAAGCTGTTTGTTCTAAAATAGACAGAAAAAAGCCAAAAAGCCTGCCGTAGCAGGGAGGAAAGATTCATTACTAGAAAAGTTATGGCGATGGCTGTACCAGAAGTATTAGAAAGTTTAGCCATCACTCTACCAAGACTAAATCTTCTTTTAGCTTCTCCAAATTTTCCCTCAATTGAGTTACGAATTCTCTCGTCTGACTGAGCCTGTTTTTTCGTTGACTTGCTGATATTTGTCGGGGGCCTTCCTAGAGGGGGACCACTCATTCTAATCCCTCTTTCTTTGCACCACGCTCGATTTTCTCTGGTTCGATAAATTCGATCTACATGAATTGATTCAGGATAGAATCCCGTGAACCGTTTAAATTCTTCTACTTGTTTCTTTAAGTCTACAGACTCGTTAAAATTATCCCAACTAATCCGGTCTAGAAATACATAGCCATTACGACAACTCGCTGACAGCTTTGCCCCAAATTCGACGGATTTCCCGGCTTTTCCTCTAACTATCGGGCGGATGTGTGGTTGTGTTAAACTTACTATTCGGTCATCTATACTGTTTTTTTTGTTTTCATACATCCATAA
>NZ_JAUPTE010000071.1:0-33296 GCF_036701705.1 Microcoleus sp. w1-18aA5
TAAAACCGGAGTCAAAATCCTCCAAAGGTTTACCCTACATACTCCGACGCCTTTTGTCAATGGGGGAACTTCAGCTTTATCATCGTTCACATTGAGAATACCGAGTTATTTGAAGAGGACTCGCTGAACTAACCGATCGGCGATCGCTTCAGGAGGCAGAACTTCAACCGCTGCATTTAGCTGAACTGCCGCTTTGGGCATTCCATATACAACACAACTTTTCTCATCCTGAGCGATTGTGTGCCATCCCCGCGATCGCAAAAGGCTCATTCCCTCAGCACCGTCTTGTCCCATCCCAGTCAGTAACACGGCGGTTGCCTTGTGGTTCCAGTATTGGGCAAGACTCTTAAAAAACACATTTACTGATGGGCGATAGGGATAGTCAATCGGTTCTTTTGTGTAATGCAGAGTGAAATCCGAACGAAGACTGAGGTGATCGTTTGTACCTGCAACTAAGACAATACCTTTCTCCAGCCGATCGCCAATTTTAGCTACTTTCACTGTCAAGGGTGTTTGTTGATTCAGCCAATCCACCAGCCCCGCCGAAAACTGCAGATCGACATGTTGAATAATCGCAATAGCCGCACCGAAGTTTGCTGGTAGGCGGGAGAGAATAGTGGCTAGAGCTTTGGGGCCACCTGTTGAGGAGCCGATCGCCACTAGGGGAGGGAGCAGGCTCGAAGGTGTGGAGAATGAAGTAAATTTTGAAGTTTGGGTTTTTGGAGTTGAGGATTGAGATGATTTGCCAATTAGCTTACTCAGAGTCGCAATTTTTGTCAGTAACGGTTGGGCAGACTCTGGACTTCCTTGGATTCCTAAGACAGGAGTGTTCACTGCATCACGGGCACCATGCCCCATTGCCTCAAACACCTTCCCCGCATTTTTTTCAACGCTTTCGGTCACAATCAGAATAACACAGGGAAACTGTTTCATGATCTGGCTGGTGGCTTCCACACCGTCCATGATTGGCATGAATAGATCCATCAAAATTAAGTCGGGGGTGTCTTTGGCGCAGTGGGCAACCGCATCTGCCCCATCCCGTGCAATCCATGCCACTTCATAACCTGGAACGATTAGCAGCACTCGCTTGAGGGCTTCCACTGCCATAGCCGTATCATTGACAATCCCAATTCTCATTCTCAGTACAGGCATTATTTGAGCGTGGATGTATCCACTGTAAATCTTTCCGTAGGGAAATCATAATTTTTAACTTACCCTTCATTTTTAGCTAACTCTGGTGAAATGGCTATTGCCCAATCAGATCGACGATCGCGTTAACTAATGTGTCGTCATGGAAGCTGCTTTTGGTGATGTAATAGTCTGCCCCAGCTTCCATACCCTGAATACGATCGTCTTCGGCATCGCGGTAGGACACGATAATGACCGGAAGCAAATTGAATGTGGGATGATCTTTGATTTGTTTGACAAGTTCAATGCCATTCATGCGAGGCATATCGATGTCGCTCAATATAAGGTCGTAATGATTGCTCCGAATGGCAGTCCAAGCATCCATTCCGTTTACGGCAACATCCACATCGTACCCTCGATTTTGCAGCAACTTTCGAGTCATTTCGCGCACAGTAATGGAATCATCCACAACTAAAATGTGTTGGCGAGCGTTGCCTTTTGCTTTTTTTGCTTTATTGACATCAACAGGTCTCATTTGACCACTGTTGAGGAGGTGGTCAATGGATTGCACCAAATCAGAAACATCCATAATTAAAACAGGCAAACCATTATCCATTAGAGCAGAGGCACTAATATCCCGAACTTTACCCAAACGCGGATCAAGTGGACGCACCACTAAATCCCGTTCACCTAAAAACTTGTCTATAACCAAGCCATAAGCGTTCGATTGATCACTGATCACAACTACACAGATCGCATCATCAGAGGACAAAGCCTCCGGTAAATCTAGAACGTGGCTCGCTGCAATCAACCCGATATTTTGACCATCTTTAGTGAAATATTGGCGACCTTCCACAACATAAATGTCCGATTTGTCGAGTTTGACAATCTGACCCACTCGTGCCAGGGGAAAGGCATAAGGTTCACCAGAAATCTCGACAATTAGCGTCCTGACAACCGAGAGCGTGAGGGGAAGTTGAAAGTGAAAATTAGTACCCTTTCGGAATTGAGATGTGGCGCGAATCGTTCCACCAACCTCTTGCACCATACTTTTGACAATATCTAATCCCACACCACGTCCTGAAATTTCAGTCACTTGTTCGGCTGTAGAAAATCCAGGTAGAAACAGAAACTCGATGATTTCAGCTTCGCTAAGTTGAGCAGCCGTTTTGGGTGAACCTAAATTCCGATCGATAATCTTTTGGCGCATCCGATCGATATCAATTCCTCTTCCGTCATCGGAAATAGTAATTGCCAGCATACCGCCACGATGAAATGATTCTAGACGAACTGTTCCCTCCATCGGTTTGCCTGCGGCCTCTCGCTCTTGGGGGGATTCAATTCCGTGATCGATCGCATTGCGAATCATGTGAGTCAGGGGTGCTTCCAGTTTTTTGAGGATGTCACGATCGACCGGGGTTGACTGACCGACAATCTCTAGCTTGACCTGCTTATTCAATCCTCGTGCTAGGTCACGAACCATGCGAGGAAAGCTTTGTACTCCATCAACAAATGGACGCATATGGGAGGCAATTACTTCCCGGTAAAGGCGATCGCTTAAGTTGGTTGTGCGACGAGCATATAGTTCCAGTTCACCCAAGCGATCCGTGAGCATTTCCCGACATTCTTGTGCTTTACGCCGAGCTGTATCTAGAACTTCCTGGCTTTCTAAATTAATGGGAGTGTTTGCTAATGTGGTATGAACCGTTTCCAGAAGTCTGGCAAGCTCTAATTGACGGGACTTGAGAGTCGTGAAAGAATCGGCAAAGGGTTGCAGCCAATTTGCCTCAACCAGCGATTCACCCGCCAACCCCATAATCCGATTCAAATTTTCTGCCGTGACTCGCACCACCCTATCTGTTGGGATTGCACTCGTCTGGGCCGTGGCAATTTCCTGACGACCGCTTTGGCTCAGCGCTGAGCTTTGATCAACTGGAACCAGGGACGTTGAGCGACGCTCGCTAAAATCAGGAGGTAGCAGAGCCGCGATCGCGTCATAACAGCTCTCAAACTCTCCTGTTGTTTGGGCCAACCATTCAAGTAGATCGACTTCCATTACCTGACTAAGCGCTTGAAGCAAATCAACGCCTTGCAATAACACATCAATTTGGCCGGAACCTAACGTGATGATCTGGCTCTGGGCTGCCACAAAGCAATCTTCCATCCAGTGTGCCAGAGTAGTGACAGCATCGATAGAAACAATTCGAGCGGCACCTTTAATCGAGTGAGCTGCCCGCATAAGCGCTTCCAGCGCATCCTCAGATTGAGGGTTGGCTTCCAATATCAGTAGTTCCTGAGTCAGGATCGCAATCTGCGTCTCAGCTTCTTGTCTAAATAGCTCCAGCATAGAATCATCGCTCATTGTCAAAAAACCTTGTGACTTAGGGTGTAAAAGAATAGTTCAGAGTCCAAAAAGTTGATCTTCTTGCCTTGCCAAGTAACGACCCCTTTGGTGTAAGCTTCCGATGCTTTGGAAATGACAACAGGAGCATCTTTGAACTCATTAAGATGAAAGCGGTAAGTTCCATGAACCTCATCCACTGGAAACACCCACTTGTTTTCATTCTTTCCAGCCACAATCATCCGTTGCGGATTAATCGTATTCGAGAAATCTGCTGATTCGGCGACAGGCTCTAGACCGAGTAAGTCTCTGAGCGAAATACAGAGAAGTGTTTCACCGCGAATGTTGACCAACCCCAAAAATACAGAGTTAGTGCGGTGAGGGACGGCATGAATGATGTAAGGGGGAGTTACTTCTTGCAAGATGTTGACTGGCAATGCTAACCGTTCACTACCGAGACGGAAAATGATTACAGAAAGGGTATCTGTGGCGCGAACTAGCATCCCTTCTCCTACTCCCACTTGCTGTGTGGAAGCTTCTGACAAGATGTCTGTCCATTCTTGGAGATATTCTGGTGGAGCATTGCGCTCTAGCAAGCTGCGTCCAGCCGCCGAGTAAACCTTGCAGTTGCGGCAGTGAATAACCGTCTTCAGTTCGCCACAGGTGCGATCGCCCATCACCCCAATCTGATTCCAGCAATCGTTCAGTGTTAGATGGTCAAATTCAGAATCGTCTGGTATGGGTATCGTATTCAAATAATTTTCCATTGTTCAATTTCTCAATTTTCAATTTCTATGCCATCACTTTGAATCGCGCAATCTCTGTCTTTAAGCTATGGGCCGCTTCGTCAAGTTCTTCTAAGGCGTGATTGGTTTCTCGCAACGAGCCTGCTGTTTGCTGAGATGCTTGGCTGAGATACTCCATCGCTTCGCTAATTTGTTGCGCTCCCTGAGATTGTTCATCGACGCTCTGACTCACCTGCTCAAAGCGTGGGGTCAATCCCTGCATCTGCTGAATGACTTCAGTAACTTGATCGCTAATTTTGTCTACATCTTCGACGCTATGAGCGACAGACTTCGTAAACTTACCCATCTCTATTACCCCGATAGAAACTGCCGATTGCATCTCCTTAATCATCTGCTCAATTTCTAGCGTGGCAACAGCGGTTTGATCTGCCAATCGGCGAATCTCTCGTGCTACGACCGCAAAGCCTGCCCCATATTCTCCGGCTCTCTCGGCTTCCAGTGCTGCATTGAGCGAAAGTAAGTTGGTTTGATCTGCCACAACCGTGATTGTTGTCACGACTCGGCTGATATTGTTTGCTCGTTGGTTCATAACTTCCAGTTTGGAAGACACAACGTGAGTCGCTTCTAACAACTGACGCATCACAGAATCGATGTGGTTTAAATCATTTATGCTATTGTCTGCTGCTACTGTCGTCTGTTCAGCCATTGCAGAAATCTGCTCCATTGTTTCTACCAATTGCCTGGATGTCGCGGCAATTTCATGAGCCGTTGCACTCACTTCATTCGTTGAAGCAACCTGTTCTGTAACCGTTGCTTCCAGGTTTCTTCCAGACGCCGTAATTTGGTCGGCAGAACGGGTGATTTGATTACCTGATTGTTGAATGCGGTTGACTAGCGCATTCAGGTCTTTATTCATGGTGTAAAAGGCATTCTGCAATTGACCAACTTCATCTTCCTGGTCAGCGAGGGAAATTTCGCTGGTTAAGTCTCCTGCGGAAATCTTTTGGGCAATGTCAACTACCCCTGCAATTTTGGCTCCCAAAGGTTTGGCGATCGTGTTACTAAAGAAAATTCCAAATAACAACGCAGTTCCCGGACCAATCAGGATTGCCACAAATGCCCAAAATCCGACTTGAGAAACATCTTTCGCTGATACACGTTCTGTTTCCGCTGTCAAATCCTCATTCATTTTCAACACCTTCAAAAGTGTATTGGTGGCGTCTGTGAAGGGTTGACGGTTTACCTGAACTTGCTTCTCAAGCTCTTTGTAGCCAGCGATTGCCGAACCAGCGTTCCCCGCTGAATTTTCAAATAGATTGAAAACTCCCAGTCTCTCGAACTCAAGATTACGCCTCAAAAATTCCTCATGGGCTTTCTTCCACGCATTCCACGTATTTAAAAAGTCTTTATATGCCTTCTGTTCAGCGTTCGACTTAGGAGTCGCTTCGTACTGCTGAAACCCTTCCTGAATTTGCTTCCAGGCGTTATCCATGCGATCTATCTCTGCCTGCCGTGCATCTTTGTTTAGATTGATATTCAGCAAGCCCCGTTCTGATGATTCGATCTGGGTTTTTCCTTCGTTAATTTTCCACAAGCCGGAGATGGTGGGCAGACTATTGCTGGCTAGGTTATCGATGTGCTTACTCAAGCGAGAGCTGCCGCTCAGACCTACCAGTGCTACAATCAGCACCAAAATTCCCATGAACATGAACGCAAAGATGAGGCGTGCCTGCATGGAGAGATTTTTTAACATATCACGTTTCCCTTTCTAAGCTTCTGTTCTGAGACGGTGCTGCAAGCGCTGAATTCGCTGCTGAATGATTTTTGCCCCTACTGTATCGCCTTGATTTTCCTTCAATAAGGCGAGGTGAACTAACGCTTCATAAGAGGTTGGCTCCAAGTATATAGCACGTTGAAAACATCGCTCTGCTTGGGCATTCTGCTGGTGTGCCTGATACAGCTCACCCAAGAGAGTGTAGGCAGCCGCACTCGTTGGATGATGAACAAGATACGAGTTACAAAGCGTGATTGCTTCTGCCGATCGCCCGTCATCCGCTAACTTTTTCACTGTTTGTAAATCAAGAGACGAGGTTGGTTCAGGGCTTAAATCCTTTGAACTCGCAGATGGATCGGATTCTTTGATTTGCTGAGTGTCTGGGGCAGAGGAAATTTTCCCTCCTAAAGATTGTTTGGCAATGGTTTGAGGAGTTATTAGTTGAGATGGCACCTGTCTGAGTTGAGTAATATTGATGGGTGCCTGTTTTGGCAGCGATGGTTTCGACTTTCGATAAGCAAATGTGAAAGGCTGACGGACAGAGACGTACTGGTCGGCGACAATTTTTCCCGTGTCAGACGCTCCAACAAACAGTAACCCTCCTGGTATGAGTAGGCGATCGATCGCTGCTAATACCTGTGAGCACGTTTCTGATTGCAGGTATATCAACAAGTTGCGACAGAAGATGATGTCGTATTTTTTTTGAATCAGCGTAAGGGAGGTCATTACATTCCCCTGCTGGAAATTGACGAGTCCTCTAACGGGCTGGCATAGTTCGTAACCCTCCGCCGTTTGCTGAAAGTAACGCTCTCGCCCTGTCCAAACATCGCCGCGAAAGGAGTTTTTGGTGTAGACTGCGCGCTTTGCCTTTGCCAGGGATCGATGACTAATGTCAATCGCATCGATCGCGAACTGTTTCGGAAGCAGACCCGCTTCTAGTAGGGCGATCGCCAGTGAGTAAGGTTCTTCGCCAGTAGAGGATGGAACACTCAGTAGTTGGAGCGGATTGCCGTTTGGCGACCGCAGCCATTCCGAGGTGACGTAGGTTTTTAGGTAATCAAACGGTTTGCCATCCCGGAAAAACCAGGTCTCTGGCACAATGAGTAGTTCGATGAGCTCCTCTAATTCTGAAGCCGAGGTTTGTAACCGTGCCCAATAGCTCTTGAGGTCAGGCAATTTACAGCCGACTCGACGATTTTCCGCTGCTCTGGCAATTCGGTTGGAGCCAATTGTATCAGGGTCTAAGCCTATAGTTTTGCTCAGTAATGTCGCGATCGCAGATAGTACCATCTGTAAGCCTAAGCGGTTTTGAATCGAGAAATTTCTACTCGTAATCCATTGGCTGCTTCATCAAGCTGCACTACAGCACTGTTCGTCTCCCGTAAAGAGTCTACCGTCTGCTGAGATGCTTGACTCAGGTGCCCCATCGCTTCACTAATCTGTTGTGATCCCATCGATTGCTCCTCAATGCTCTGGCTCACTTGCTCAAAGCGTGGGGTCAATCCTTGCACCTGCTGAATTACCTGAGCAACCTGATCGCTAATCTTGCTGACATCGGCAACGCTATCGACAACAGATTTATTAAACTTATCCATTTCCATTACGCCAGTAGAAACTGCCGACTGCATCTCCTTGATCATCTGGGCAATTTCCAGAGTGGCGACGGCAGTTTGGTCAGCCAATCGGCGGATCTCCCGTGCTACAACCGCAAACCCCGCACCGTATTCTCCAGCTTTTTCTGCCTCGATCGCGGCATTTAAGGACAGCAGGTTGGTCTGATCGGCAACCTTGTTAATGGTCGTGACAACACTGTTAATGTTGTTTGCCTTTTCATTCATCACCCCAAGTTTAGTGGCAATGGAAGTAGTCGCATTTGAAAGTTGGCGCATTACCGTTTCCATCCGGTTTAAGTCATTTTGACTCGCACCAGCAGCAATTGCTGTAGACTGTGCCATCAGCGCCACCTGGTCCATCACCTTGACTAGCTCTCTAGAAGTGGCGGCAATCTCCTGCGAGGTTGCACTCACTTCATTAGTTGAGGCAAGCTGTTCTGCAACAGTGGCTTCTAACTCTTTACCTGCTGCGGCAATCTGAGTTGCCGAAGTGCTGATCTGCACTCCAGATTTTTGCATCTGGAGAATCAGCGAATTCAGCTTTTTGGACATATAGTGAAATGCTGTCATCAACTTGCCAACTTCGCTAGCATCATTGTTTAGCTCAATTGTTTGCTGTAAATTTCCATCAGCAATCTGCTCTGCTGCTTGCACTACCCTTGGAAGATCTCGTCGGATTGGTGCAGCAACCAACCATGCGCTTATCAGCGTGGCAACCATTGTCAATAACGTACCCAGCACGATCAGTAAACTCTGAAACTGCTTGGCTTTCTCGGCTTCCTGTAAATTGTCTGTCAGTCTGGCTTCAAGAAGTTTATTCACCCTACTCCGGCTTTCGTCAAGTCTGGCAACACGGGGAATTAAAATTTCTCGTTTCGCCTCATCCATTTTATTGGCATCGACTAGCGGATAAACACCCGCTGCAACGCGATCGTACTCATCACCAATCTGGACGAGTGCGTTGATTAATTCTCGCACCTGTGGTTCAACAATCTTTTCCAATTCCTGCTTGTGAACAAGCATGTCTTCTTGGGCTTTAGTATAAGTCCCGCGATAGTACTGGTCTTTAGGATAAAGAGCATATCCTCGGATACTGGCAATAATCCTAGTGATATCATAAGCATAGGCATCTACATTATTTATGTTTTCAGCGACTTGCTTTGAGTTCGTCTGCAATTTAACTAAGCTGTCAATGCCCGAAAAGAGCATGGAACCAAGCACAATCAGGAACAGTACGGGAACTGAGAAGCCCAATATGATGCGGCTAGTGATAGACTTCAACATGGTAAGTGGGGGGGGTGATAAATTAATACTGGTAGGGTAATAGAATTAAGAGCAGGTTCCATTCAAGGCTGAATCTTTCTGATTAAGTTTCTTCACCCATCAACAAGTAATTATGTCGCTCATCGCTGAAAAGTCGCTCAAGCTCGACACATTGAATAATCCGTTTTTCATCGACAATCGTGCCACTTAAGTAGGGTGCTTCCTCAACCCGAATGCTGGAATCCCTAATATCTCTGTTTGATATACTGAGTGTCTCCGTCACCCGTTCTGCCATCAACCCTAGATATTGTAGCGATTCATTCGGGCGCGGATATTTAACGATCATGATGCGGGTACTAAGGTGCGATCGACTCGGTGTACCTTGGATCAAATGGCACAAATCGATCACTGGCAAGACAACTCCCCGGTAGTTAAACAAACCCGCCACGTATTCTGGTACGTGCTGCACCTTTCTGAGACTGACTCGTGGAATCACCTCAACAATGTACGAACTGTCGATCGCGTAGAGGTCATTCCCAGCGTAGAAAAGTAGAATTAGCACTTATAACGATCAGTTTTTATTAGGGATAAATGAATATTTTTAGACTATAAGCTTGTTCAAGATTAGCACATAAGCGCCAAATGAGCAAGTAATAAATTATTTCGTAATCTTTGGTGCACTGGCGTTTTGATCTAACCTACGATCGCCGCATGAGAAATGACAATAATATTAACAACAACGAATGAGCCAGCCAGGATCGGAACAGCAAGGCGGCGCCTTAAATACCGTGACCAATCCGACTGCTCTGCTTCACTTAAAAATCGAGTGTAGACCAGCACAATTGCGGTTATGAAGATGTAAATGATTGCGATGATGTGGATGAAATCAATCAGGGTGACAGAATTACTACTACCCAAATCTGAGGTAGCTGCTTGCAGATTCACTATAACTGCAAACAAATTACCGACAAGGATGCCCATTATATCTTCATCCAGCAACAATGCCATTATTGAGAGGGCAACAGCAGCATAAACTCCCATCACAAGTTTAAAAAAGCTAACTTTACTCTCGCGGTTAATTGTAATTGAAATAATTAAGCGAGATCGGGAATTTAGTTCTCTTTTTATTCCCGGACTACCAAAGCTTGTTCTATAAGGGAAATTCTCTTGAGCAATCTTAAAATCTATAATTTTCCAATCTTCCAAGTCCATATCTTTCTGATAGCCTGTGCCAGCAAAATCTGGGGCGTGAACGAAGGTGGAAGCATCTAACTGTGTTTCCTCAAGAGTAATTTTCAAGACATGGCGATCGAATGGATAATTTTTTGTGTCCCAGTTGTAATAGAGAGTTGTGCTAATCTCCTCTTCAGACCAGAATACGTTTTTACTGGCCTTAAATGTATCCGACAAATTTTCGCTTCGGGAAAAACTGCTGTAATTCTTGTTAACTTCGTTGCTACTTACAACCTTGAGGCTTTCTAAAGGTTTTGGAGTCTCAAAAGGACAAACACTCCAGACCCAGAAGTTTGCAGAAAACGACTTCTCTGCTGGCTTAAAATCTCGCAATGATGTCAAGTAAACTCCAATTTGACAAGTTTTTGGAGATGTAACAGCATCTGCCTGAACTGGCAAAGTTTGAGACAGCCAGTAACTAAAAATGGCGATCAGCAAGCAACCAATTAGGGGTAGTCCCTTGACAACTCCTCTAACGGCAGGATGATTCTGTTTAGAAATATATCCCCTCACTCATCAACTCCCTTGCTAAGCAACCCCTGATTTTACCACCTAACGATGCTTGCAAAAAGTTGATTAATTGTTTTAAAATTTACGATCGCCACATAGGAGATGACGATCGCGTTCAGAACGATAAGCAAAATTGTAAATACCCGAAATAAAAGGCGACTGTCTAGCCACATTGCCTGCTTTGCTTGCCCTATTTCTGCTGTTAATGGGGAAAAGACGGTGGCAAGAGCGCCTGCAAAGATATAGACGATCGCGACAATGTGAATGTGATCAACCTAGCGTCAGGCTCTCCGTGCGCCCCAAAACCGACTCAGAACCCCGCATATTGACCAATGCCGAAAACAAACAACCCCGCAGTAAACTCGTCCGGGCGCTAACCAAACTGGGCTTTCCAATTTCCTAGAAGAAAGATAGGATCACCGAGCGCGAAAGCGACGTACACCGCCCGGTAGTCAGCTTAAAGAATCTCGCATATTTGACCCTCTGGATTGGGATCAAAACAGTCCGGCGAAAGTAGACCCTGGGCCTTGGCGGGCAAAAATGCGCTTATTCGCTGCTGCCAGTAACTCTTCTAGGGCTTGGCAAAGCGAATTACTTTGACAAAACTATATTTTGGTATCTGCCTTTAGATACATTTTTGATCTTTCTTTAGGTATACTTTGTTAAAAGGAGTTACGGTAGAGCCTGCGTCAGCTACGCTAGGGCAGAGCCTGGTAGCGGCTACTGTTTTTACTTTTAGTAGTGCTTTAAAAACATAAAAGCCAGTGCCAAGCATGAATCATTTAGAACTCGAACAAGAAATTGGGAAGATGGCTAGAGCGATGATGACTCGCAATAGCTTAATTGGTAAGGATTTGATTGCGGATCTCAGAGGGCGGCTGCCTGTTGACAGTTTAGCTGCTTTGATGATTGTCAGTATTGAGCGTTTGATTTGGTATGACTGTGAGTCCGTGATCTGGAGTTTGAGTTATTTGATTCCTGCTGACGTGATGGAAGAAATTCGCCGAATCACTGCCCTGGTTGTTTGCCAGCGGTTGATGGGCAAGGGTTTTGTGCTGGGGAAAGATTTTAGTATTGATGGAACAGGCCAGTTGATGTTGAGTGAGAATGCTAAAACAGCAGTTGTGGTTGCTTGAATTGGGCAAGCAGAAGTAGAAGCTATTAGCACTAGGAGATTTGCAGTTAGACTTGGGACGCCCTAGGAGTCTTTGTGTAACTGCAAACCTAATTCGGGATGCGGTGGCAAGAGTTGCGTGATTCACGCAGAGTTAAGATTCGCAGCAGCTCTAAAAAACTATGAGTGCGGTTAGCTAAAAGAGCTTTTTACTAGAGGAAAATAGTTAGTTTTGACCGCAAATTGTTGAGGTTGTTACGGGCAGTGTGTACGGGCGATCCCCCTGTATCAAATTTTTCAGATTTTTAGTGGAATTACAGTTTTATTCCAGGTATGGTTTCAGGTAGAATCATCCCTAAGATAGATACAAAATATTATGAACTTAATTCAAAACTTGGAAGCGGCTTGGTATTACCATCTGGGTTCGCGCCACCTCGAAGCTAACGATGATCATGGTGCTCTGGCGAACTTTAACAGAGCTTTGAAGTTGCAATCAGATCATTATAAGGCTTGGTTCGGCCGAGGTATGGCTTTGGGGAATTTAGAACGGCACTTAGAGGCGCTGAAGAGTTTTGATGAAGCCTTGGCGGTGCAGCCGAATGCGAGCTTTGGCTGGCACAACCGGGCTATTGCTTTAGGAAAGTTGGGCGAGTGGTTGGAGGCTCTCAATAGTTTTGACCGGGCTCTGGAGTTCAGTCCGTGCGCGGCGAGTATTTGGCACAACCGAGGACTGACGCTGATCGATATGGGGCTTTACGAGAAGGCGGTTCTGAGTTTTGATCGCTGTTTAAATTTGTACCCGGAGGCTGCCTGGGCGTGGTACAACCGAGGTAATGCCCTATTGGAACTCAAGCTTTACTATCAGGCACTCAACAGTTTTGATCGGGCGATCGAGTTTAAACCTGATGACGCGAAGGCTTGGTACAATCGCGGTATAGCTGCGAACTCTATGGGACTTTACAAACAAGCAGTGGCTAGTTTTAGCCGATCGATCGCTCTACAACCGGGCAGAGCCGACGCTGTGGGCGAACGGAGAGTAGCTTTGGAGAAATTAGTAGGTTTAAATCAGAGAAATGGCAAGTTTACTCCCACCTCGGAGCGTCCCTTTGAGGATTATTTGATCTGGTACAACCGGGGTGTGGAATTGGCACGAAAAGGCTGCTACTCTGAGGCGATTGCTTGCTACGAAACAGTTTTAGAAATAAATCCTGATTTTGCTAACGCTTTTTACAATAAAGCTTGCTGTTATGCTCTACTGGGATTTGCTGATTTAGCCCTTGACAATTTGCAGCGGGCTATGGAGTTGATTCCTAATTTATACCGAGAGCTAGCTTTAGCTGACTCGGATTTAAGCTGCATTTGGAAACAAGAACGTTTTGAAGCGCTGATCCAAGGTTGATTTTACGCAAAAAAAACAGCTCGCCCAATTGGGGAGCTGTTTTTTTGGCGGGCGCAAATTCGATCGCCCTCAAGAGTATGTCTGCAATCTTTGCTATTGCACAGAAACTCGGATTGAGGGCTTGACCGGCCTCTTGGCAACTACGATTACCCGGTAAGTGCCGGACTCGGGGAGTTGAGCAAAAGTTTGACCTTCGCCTTGATCCAGGAGTTGTCCCGACGGAGATTCGATCGCCAGATCTAGATTTTTGGTGCTAGCTGTGACCCTAATTGTCTGTCCCTGCTTGCCTTGAACCGTGATAGGCTGGATTTGGTAGCCGGACATTTTGAGTTTGACTGTGGCTTGTTTTTCCTTGAATGCTATGGGAATTGCGCGATCGGGCCTATAAGTCCACTTGGCGTTAAAGTCGCGTCCCAGGACGAAGCTGGTGGTTTCACCTTTGGGGGTAACTCGCACGCGGTAAATACCTGACTCTGGCAACTGGCCAATCCACTGATTGTCTGCTTTTTCAATAACCCCCATATTTTCACCATTGGGACTGTACAGTTCGGCTGTCAGTTGTCCCGCCCACAGGGAGAGAGTGAGTTCTCGCCCTTTGATGCCTTCAAAAATATAGGTGGTGGGTTGGTTGATGGTTTCTCGGATTTCCGAGGTTGACATTCGCTTGATTGGTTCGAGGTTGGGAACTGATTCAGAGGTAACGGGTTTGTTAAGGGTTTCTGTAATTTCCGAGGCAGCCATCAGCTCGCTCGGCGCAATTTTGGGGGCTACTGGGCTGGCAAATACTGATTTTGCCGTCATCATGAGTAGCATTCCAGTCAGTAAAATTAGTTTTTTCATGTCGCACTTCTGAGGGGGGGTAAGGAGTTGTATATGGTTACTTGTGTTTGCCTGTTTTCACCGGATTAAATCTGGCGATCGCACAGAGGCTACAGCAGCATAGAGGATACACGTAAATATCCCGTACTTGCACAAAACCTGATGGTAGCAGATTGGCAATGGGGGAGCTAAGTAGTAGGCTCTGTTTTTCCGGACATTTCAATGATACTACCTACGCATAATATCATCAGAGAATATTAGTAATTGGGTCGAGGAAAATTAAAGCTGTTTCCCAGGATCTTGTTAAAAAAATGCCCACACCCAAAAAACGCGGTGTTTTGGATTCTGGCTCTGCCTTACTACTAGACAACTGCTAGACCCCCACGGGGTTACAGCCCCTCGTATTACTTCGTTTTTGACAATCGCCTAATTATGTAGGGCGCTGCAAACCGCACCTTACCATATTTGTAGCACGTCCAACCCGAGTTTTAGTAAGTTTTGATCCTGTATTTTTCTAGGGCAGATTTAGTCAGAGTTTCTGATACAAACGGGTTTGTCGCTGCCAAATCTGCCCTACCAGACAAGGTTAATTCGTATTACGAACCTGCCAGAATTTTTAGGTAAGCTTCTACTGTTTTGGACAACCCCATTTCTAGCGCTTCCGCAATTAAAGCATGACCAATTGATACTTCGAGTATATCAGGAATAGAGCAAAATTTAGCTAAGTTTTGCAAATTTAAATCATGTCCGGCATTCACTCCCAAACCTGCTGATTGAGCGGCTTGAGCTGCTAAGACATATTGTTGAAAAACAAAGTCTACTCTACCTTCGCGAAAAGCAGTTGCGTAGGGTTCCGTGTACAGTTCTACTCGGTCTGCTCCAACTTCTTTTGCTAGCGGCATGAGAGCAGCATTTGCCTCCATAAACAAGCTGACTCTGATACCATTGTCTTTTAATTTTTCAATGATTGGTAAGAGCCGATCGCGATTTTCGGGAATATCCCAACCGCTATCCGATGTTAGCACGTCTGGAGCGTCTGGGACTAAGGTACACTGAGCGGGTTTTACGTCGCAAACTATATCCATAAATGGCGGCTGAAACGGATTTCCTTCGATGTTGAACTCAACGGTTAGCATTTTAGCTAATTCGTAAACATCCGCAGCTTTGATGTGCCTTTCGTCGGGGCGGGGATGGACTGTAACGCCGTGGGCTCCGGCGGCAATTACTGTTTTTGCGGCTTCAGTAACGCTGGGGATGCCGATGTTTCGAGAGTTTCTTAGGAGGGCGATTCTGTTGATGTTGACGCTGAGTTTTGTCACGGGATGTTACTGTTTAAGGTTGATGCTACTATATTATCGCTTTCGGTACGAAACCTTGAGCCTATAGCGGTAGTTTTAGGGTGTTATCAAAGTAAAAATTAGCTTCTGCAAGCAGTAAACTTTCTGCAAATAAAGCCTCAGCTATTTGCTGTTTTGCTGTCAAATCTTCAAGGTGGGCGATGCAGAAAAGGGGTGCAACGCGATCGACTATTTCGGGCGGAAAGTCTCGGCTGAAATATTTTAGTTCAAAATCGTATCTGTGGGGACGGTAAATCATGCCCAACAGTTCGACTAAGGGTAGAAGCGTCCAATTGTGATAGTTGCCGATCGCATCTACTAAATGTCCGCGATAAATTTCTTTTTTTACCAGAGGTTGCAGCAAATCGAAACGAATTTTAATTTCGTTGAATCGGGTTTGCATTTGGGATAAATGATGGTTTTTATCCAAAGGAAGCGGTACAATTATATTAGCTTTGTCAAAGGCGATCGGCACTTTCCCGTGTCTCTCTATTTCTAAAAAATTGTTGCGGCTGCTGCGCCGGAAAACGGCGAAATCAATTAGCAAAAACGGCGGGGTTTCTTTGAGCCGCCAGAAGCACTGCGATTGACCGTGCCAAGCGGGTTCGGGAACTCGATATTTGAGTTCGATTTCGGCAATTTCTGCGAGGGATTTTTCAACAATATCAAAGGTTTGTTCCACGCAGTTATCTTCAACCACAACCGCAATATCGAGGTCTGACCACTCGTCGGTGTATCCGTGGGCTGCTGAACCTCCTTGCCACAAAGCGAGAACAAAATCTAAAGGTTTTAAGGTGGAAACAATCTTTTCGAGAATGATTTGTCTCATGGAATCAAGCTATACTGTTTGTTTTCCCTGGCTTGCACAAGTTTAACAAACGATCGCGTGTTGAGATTGCTCCGCGACAGTTGTCCGAGGAGTTGCTAATGCTTCCGGTTGTGCACTGCTGCCAAAAATGACACGGGAAGCTGCAAGGGAAAGTGGCAATATGAGGGAAAGTGCGATCGCCCGCGATTGAAAATCAGCCTTAAATTGTCAGAATCAGAAACTTGCCCGCTGTCCGGTAACATGAGAAAGGATTAATTTTAAACAGCGCGGCATGGCTACTATTTGGGAACTCGACTTTTACAGCCGTCCAATCATAGACGAGCGAGAGAAAAAAAAATGGGAAGTGTTGATCTGCGAAAGCCCGCTGAATGTAGGCGACAAGGCCGAATCTCTGTTTCGCTACTCGCAATTCTGCTCCAGTTCTACCGTAAATTCCCTGTGGCTGGCGGGTGCTATTAAAGATGCGATCGCCGCAGCACCGAAACGCCCCGAAAAAATCCGCTTTTTCCGCCGCCAAATGGCGAACATGATTACTAAAGCCTGCGATGACTTGGACATTCCCGCCGCCTGCAGCCGCCGCACCCTCGCCCTTAGCCTGTGGCTGGAAGAACGGATGCAAGACGTTTATCCCGCCGAACCGGGCTATCAACCGGTCGTCAACCCGAGCGTTCAATTTGTACCAGAAACGCCAGTTGCGCTGCCGGATGCTTTAATCGGGGAAAAATGGGCGTTTGTGAGTTTGCCGATCGCAGCTTTTGACGAAATGTCCGAGTGGGATATCGGATTTGGCGAAGCTTTCGGACTGCCGATGACACGCCTCGCCCCAGAAACGCAAATTCCGGGACTAATTATCTACTCGTCGAGAGCAACAGCTTTGGCAGGTTGGATGTCTGGTTTAGAGTTGGCTTTTCTGAAATTTGAGAGTGGCCCACCCGCTAGGCTGGTATTAGATACGGGAGCTAACGATCGCTGGATTTTAGCTAATCTCAGAGATGCAGGAACTGAGAGAGAAGCGAAAGGATTTGAAGCAGCTAAAAACCAAGCAAAAAAAGTACATTTTTTAGCAATTCAGTCGAATCCCGAATCGGAATCTTTTGCAGGATTTTGGCTGCTGCACGAACTAACTATTTAGTCATTAGTCATTAGTCATTAGTCAGTTGTTAGTTGGCAGTTGTTAGTTGTTAGTAGTCAGTTGTTAGTTGTTAGTAGCAGTTAATAATCTACAGTTATTTAGTCTAGAGTTAACAGCTAGATTGACTAATAACGAATAACTCATATAGCGGTTCTCAAATAATTGAGGTATGCTTTTCAGTCCAAGACCCGCGAGGTCTATGCTCTACGAGCATCTCATGTTACTGAGAAAGGCTATAACTAATAACTACTGCCAACTGACAACTGCCAACTAACTAATAACTACTGCCAACTGCCAACTGCCAACTGACTAATTACCAACCACCGACAACAATGACCAATCACCAATCAGCAGAACAACTGTTAGAACTAGCCACCAAAGCAGGTGCAGAAGCTGCTGAGGTATTGGAATCGCAATCGCTCTCGCGGCCGGTCTTTTTTGAAGCAAACCGCCTCAAACAGCTAGAAACCGCCCAAGCAGAAGGCATTGCCCTGCGGCTGTGGCGGGACGGGCGGCCGGGTTTGGCGGTGGCCTACGGGCCCGTGGAACTGCAAATTTTGGTGGACAGGGCGATCGCGCTTTCACAACTCAACGAACCGGAAACCATCGAACTCGGCACCGGTGAGAAAGTTGTTTATCCCGATCGCGGAGTGTCGGTGCCGGCCCAACAGCTAGTAAACTGGGGCAAAGAGGCGATCGCGATCGTCCGCGAAGCTTATCCAGAAAGCCTCTGCACCGCCGAACTCGACTGCGAAATCGAGAGCACCCGTTTGGTGAACACCAAAGGCTTGGATTCCAGTCACACCGACACCACCCTCAGCGGTTACTTGTCAGCAGAATTAGTACGGGGCGAAGATTTCCTCAACATTTGGGAAGGCGAAACCGAACGCGGCACCCTCGACTTAAACACCAGCGCCAAGCGGGTTTTGCAGCGTTTAGAATGGGCGAAAGACAATGTTGCTCCCGCCACGGGCCGCGTGCCGGTGCTATTTACAGCCAAAGCAGCCGATTTGCTGTGGGGGACTGTCTGTGCGGCGTTGAACGGCAAACAGGTACTCGAAGGCGCTTCGCCTTGGAACGATCGATTAGGCCAACAAGTGACTTCGCCGCTTGTCACCCTGTCGCAGCAGCCGGATATCGGGCCCTATAGCTGTCCTTTTGACGACGAAGGTACTCCCACGCGGGCGATCGTCTTTATCAACAGCGGAGTGTTGCAGCTATTTTATACCGATCGCACCACCGGTCGAGCCTTGGGCAGTGGCACCACCGGCAACGGATTTCGCCCAGGTTTGGGCAGCTATCCCACGCCGAGTTTATTCAATGTTTTGATTAAACCAGGTTCGCTTTCGCTAATCGATTTAATCGCTAAATTAGACGACGGAATTGTAGTCGATCAAATGCTTGGTGGCAGTGCTGGAATTTCCGGCGATTTTTCAATTAATGTCGATCTCGGCTACCGAGTCAAAAAAGGTCAAATAGTCGGCAGAATCAAAGACACAATGGTAGCTGGCAACGTCTACAACGTCCTCAAACAATTAGTAGAATTGGGAGGAGACTCCGAGTGGAACGGTTCTTGCCAAACACCGTCTCTAATTGTAGAGGGATTGTCCGTCATCGGCAAGAATTAAAGTCAGTTGTCTGTTGGCAGTTGGCAGTTGTCAGTTGTTAGTTGTCATCAATGATCCGTTAACAGTCAACAGTCAACAGTCAACAGTTCCCTGTTTCCAATTCCCTATTTCCAATTCCCAATTCCCTATTCCCTATTCCCAATTCCCTATTCCCACACATAATATGCGTATTTGTTTTATCGGCGATTCTTTTGTAAACGGTACTTGCGATCCCAAATGTCTCGGTTGGACAGGACGGATTTGCGCGGCCGCTTGCGGACAAGGACACGATATTACCTACTACAATTTAGGCATAAGGGGAGAAACCAGTGCCGATATAGAAACTCGTTGGTTCAACGAAGTTTCTCGCCGCTTACCTCACTACGGCGATGGCAGAATAGTATTTTCCTTTGGCGTCAACGACACTTACCGAGAAAACGAAAAAAATCGCCTAGAAGTTGAAAAATCAATTGAAAATGCTCGCTGTATTCTCACATCAGCGCAAGAAATATTTCCAGTATTAATGGTAGGGCCACCGCCAGTTATCGATAGCGATCGCACAAGCCGGATTGCCAACTTATCTGAACAGTTTTCCCAAGTTTGCAACGAGTTAAATGTGCCTTATTTAGATGTTTGCAGCCCGCTGCAAAATTCCGAAATTTGGCATAAAGAACTTACCGAAAATGACGTTTCCCATCCCCGCGCCGCCGGTTACGCTGAATTGGCTAAAATAGTTCACAATTGGGACGGTTGGAAAGCGTGGTTTAAAAATATCAATATATCAGATCAAGAGACAGTAACGCTGTTCCGAGCCGTCGGCAAAAAAGAAATGGAACTGATTAAAGAAAGCGATTTTCTGGCATTTCCGCCGCGCTTATCCTTTCAGCCTACTTTTTATCCCGTACTCCACAAAGCCTATGCCATACAAATCGCGAGAGATTGGAATACAAGAGATGCAGCATCGGGATATTTCGGCTATGTCACGCGCTTTCGGGTGGCGGCAGAATTCTTAAAAAAATATCCAGTTCAAAATGTGGGCAGTTCGATTCACCAAGAATATTGGATTCCTGCCGAAGAATTGGCTCAATTTAATCAAAACATTGTGGGCAAAATTGAGATTTTTGCGGAATATCAACCCTAAACTCGGAGCTAACTATGCTTGAATTTAATCAATTTTTAGTAGTGAGTTTTGACTGCTACGGCACTCTGAGAGATGGGGAAAGGGGAATACTGCTAGTCTTGAGACAATTGCTGTCAAGTCACGAGATATATTTGGGTAAATCGCAGACACGAAAAAACAGGATTTTGCGCGACACTGCCGGCCAGCGGCCAGCCTGATTTAGAAGTGCCGGATTTAAAAACACTGGTGGAGGCTATAAGGTAAAAAAATCGCAGATTGATATTAAATCCGGTAGCATCGGAATTACAACAGATTTTAGGTAAGTATCGAAGGATTTTTCGCTAAAGTGCGATCGAGCAGACAATTCTCAGGTCATCTACGCTATTTATGCCGTACATAACTATCCCTAAACAATTTAGGGAACCTTCCAGGGTCATCAAATCTCAACTTTTTTTACGGCCGAAACGCCTAGCCATTTTTGAAGCTTGTCTGATCGGTTTAATTTCAGGGCTGGCTGGGGTTTTGCTCAAATCAGGAGTTGGATGGCTTGGCAGTTGGCGAGTTGCTACCTCGACATTAATTCCAGCTTGGATATTACTTCCGGCTGTCGGTTTATTGGGTGGGTTGCTGACAGGTTTCTTGGTAGAGCGTTTTGCTCCAGAAACTGCCGGCAGTGGCATTCCTCACGTCAAAGCTGCTCTCGGCGGAGTCAATCTTTCCTTAGATTTGCGAGTAGCTGTCGCCAAACTTGTGACGACTATTTTAGCAGTTGGTTCCGGTTTAACTTTAGGAAGGCAAGGCCCGACTGTGCAAATAGGAGCATCTTTGGCCGGCTGGATAGGTCACTTGATGCCCACTTCCCCAGACTACCGCAGACAATTGATTGCTTGCGGTGCTGCGGCCGGATTGGCTGCTGGTTTCAATGCTCCCATTGCAGGAGTTTTGTTTGTAGTTGAAGAACTACTGCACGACGTTTCGGGATTGACTTTAGGGACTGCAATCATCGCTTCATTTATCGGTGCAGTTGTCTCGCAGCTTTTGGGCGGTGATAGTTTAAATTTGAACCTTCGCGCGTACCAAACCAGTTTTGATGCTCAGGAAATCCCCTTTTATATACTGTTAGGAGTTTTAGCGGGATTGCTGGGAGCTTTGTTCACCAAAGGGATTATTGCTAGCTTGCAATTTAACAGGCGATCGCTCAAATTAGCTTTGCCTGTGCGAATGGCTTTAGCTGGCATAATCTGCGGTTCAGTAATAGCTTTTCTTCCAGCAACTTTCCGCGATAATACGGGTTTACGGGAGTTTATGCTGACCGGTGAAGCAAGCGGGATAACGAGTTTAATTGCTTTTGTAGCTCACTTTTTTCTGACAATTATTTCCGCTGCTTCTGGAGCTCCGGGAGGATTGTTTTCCCCTGCCCTAGTTATGGGTTCTGCACTCGGTCACATGGTGGGAATTGTGCAGGCAGATTCCCTGGGTGTCGGTTTGCCGGTAACTTACGCTTTGGCGGGAATGGGAGCGTTTTTTTGCGCGGTTTCTAGAGCGCCGATTACTGCGGTAGTAATTGTGTTTGAAATTACGGCGGATTTCAAATTAGTGCTGCCTTTGATGATCTGTTCTGTAGTTGCTTATTTGGTCGCCGAAAAGGTGGACAGTGGCTCTTTGTACGATCGCCTTTTGGATTTTAACGGCATTCAACTGACAAAGGCAAAAGCTGCGAGCAATACTTTGAGCGACTTGCACGCAGATGACGTGATGCAGCGCCGAGTTGAAACTCTTTCGAGTCTGCTGACTTTTGATGAAGTGATGCAGGCTTTTTCGCGATCGCACCACCGAGGATTTCCAGTAGTTGAAGATGGCAAATTAGTGGGAATTGTCAGTCAAACCGATTTGGCAAATGCCAGCGGGCGCAATTTGTCCGGCAACTCCCTGCTTAAAGAATTTATGACTGTACAGCCGATCGCAGTCAAAGCAAGCGATACTTTAAGCGAGGTATTGTACAGGCTCAACAACTACAATATCAGCCGTTTGCCAGTCGTAGAAGGTCGGCGTTTGGTGGGAATTATTACCCGCAGCGACATTATCCGAGTTGAATCCGATCGCCTCAGCGGAGAAACCACCCAGGGCCCGCATCCAGAACCTTCTTATGTTGTCTATCAAACCAAAGCCCCGCAAGTGGGAAACGGCCGCTTATTAGTACCGCTTTCCAACCCCCAAACAGCACCCGCTTTGCTGCGGCTGGCTGCGGCGATTGCGCGCGATCGCAATTACGAATTAGAATGCCTGCAAATCATCATAGTACCGCGCAACAGTTCCCCCTCAGAAAGCGCAGTGCGGACAACCAAAAGCCGCCGCCTGCTACAACAAGCAGAGCGAATAATTCGCAATTGGAACTTGCCGGTACACACCCAAATACGGGTAGCTCACGACGTGCCTAACGCGATTTTGGAGACAATAAAGGAGCGACATATCGATTCAATTTTGATGGGCTGGCAAGGCGAATTTTCCACAAAAGGACGCATTTTTGGCGATGTGGTGGATACCGTAATTCGGCAAGCAGGCTGCGAGGTTATTTTGGTGAAGTGGAGCGAAAAACTATTAGCAACACGTAAGAAAAATGAGTTTTCCCCCATTTTCAGCGGGCGAAAATATACGTCTATTGAATGGGAATTCAATACCGAAGGAGTTGATGGTGCAGATAATCCCGGATTGGCGATATCCTCAGATTCATTAGCGACTCCAGAGACGGAACTTTCCCCGCCGAATTCAGACCTTCCAGGGCCAGAATTGGGACTGCACACGCTGATGGGTTTGCATCGCTGGTTGGTGCCTATTCGCGGCAGTTACAAGCAAGCTGCGGCTTTGCGGCTGCTACCTGCTTTGGTGGCTGCGAGTGCTGTACCGGAGATTAAATTGTGTCAGGTTCATCAGCCTTCTGTTGCAGAACCCGATCGCGGAGAATTAAAGCAAGCAGCGGAGTTTATCAAGCGCCGGGTTAGCTGTTCGATAATAGCGACTTCGGTTTGCGCTAAATCGGTTTCTGATGCTTTAATTGATTTGGCTCAGAACGATCAGTGCGATGCGATCGTCCTGGGAGCGAGCCGGGAAGGGCTGCTGAAGCAGGTGATTCACGGGAATATCCCGGAAGCTGTGGCGCGCGGGTGCGACTGTACAGTCATTTTAGTGCGATCGGCCTCTTAGCTAACCCGACGGGAATCGCCCTTCTTCCTGACATCCGTTAAATGCGTTGCCGCATCCGTTGGCTAATTTCTTTCTTCTTATGGCAGCCAAAAATCGGGAATGAAAGTTTTAGTCAAACTGCGAGTAAACTGATTAATCTTTCTCCCGATTTGAATGTGCGGTTCGTCAGCTTCCACGGGAATAATTGCCGCTTTGTTTCCGATTCCGAAACGCGAAATTACCAAATTTGCCGCCTCCAAACCAGTAACATAAGCCTTTTCCTGCGACCAAGAACCGTGACGGGTCACAACCCAATCGCCGCTCATCAATACATTATCATAACTTGTTACCGCAGGCAACAAATATTGATAGCTACCAGGGGCAAAATGCGTCACGGCCCGCGACAGCCGAATCGCGCTGCTGTCAATTACTTTTGCTTCCCGAAAAGCGGGGATACAAGTGGCTAAATCCCGCTGAACTAAGGCCACAATTTCCTCATCTTTCAGGGGAATTAATTGATTGGCGTGATAAAAGTCAGCTTCGACAACTGTTCCCGGTTCGTCTCTAAATTCGTCGTGCAAAGCATTCAAATCAAAAAACGTCCATCCCGTAGTTGAACTAAATCCAAAACAGGCATTAGAAGGCAGCGGAATGTCAATTTTTCGGTCAAACCACAGGCGAACAGCTAACACATCAACTGCACCCAAATTCATCGCGTCCCGAAACTCTTGGCGACCTTGCAAAGCTGGGCTGCTGCTGATTATTTTTTGCATTCCCGTGACGCCAACTGCAAAAATAACTGCATCTGCATCGAAGGTTTCTTCGCCGCAAACAACGCCTGTTGCTCTGTTGTGGCTGTCAACTACTAAGTCAGTAACTCGCTGCTTTGTCAATACTTTTGCACCTAGTTTTTTCAGGCGATCGACCCAGGGACGAAAGATTTTTTCTCCCACAGTTCCGCGACACCAAACTACATCAAAATCCGGTTGGTGTGCTAATATGAAATAATAAAGCATTCCCAAAGCAGCGGCGGCAGAACATTGTTCTCCTGGTGCAAATAAACCTACTAATAACATAGGCTCAAAAGCATCGCGGTAGAGTCTTGCAGACACGCCAAACTGTTTGAATAGTTCGCGGGCTGTGACGCGATCGTACCTGCGCCAAGCTTCGTCGGAATTGTCGAAATCTAGGACGGCGTAGAGTAAGGGTAAGGCGGAAAGTCTATCGACTAATGGCAGTCTTTTAAATCTGGTGTAAAGAAAGGTTCCTAACGGTGTGGGAAGGCGCGGTTCGTCCTGAAAAATCGGCGATTCTACTTCCAATCCTGCTGGTGAATACTGACAAGAACGAGTCCAAGGCGTGAAGGGATCGAGTCCTAATTCCTTGACTAAGGAAAAGATGTTTTTGTAGGGATACCAGAAGCCATGAATGCCTGCTTCTACGGAACGCCCGCCGGCGGTTTTCCACCCTGCAACTAAGCCACCCGGATAAGGGCCTGCTTCTAGCAGGGTGACATCATAGCCTTGCTGTGCTAGGTGATAGGTAGCGCCTAAACCGGCCCATCCTGCACCGACGACGACTATTTTTGGGGTTGACGATTCTGCTGACATTGCGTACCTCTTGATAATTTATTAATGATGACATAATTCATAAAATGCGGATTTGATATAAAATGTGTTGCATTATGTGCTAAATTTCGCTTGAGTGAATAATGAGTGTCAAAAACCGCCAGCAGACTAACCTGTTGCTGCTCTTATTTCCCGCTACGGCATGGCTGATGGTTTTCTTCATTTTGCCCGTGCTAATTGTACTGTTGTACAGTTTCTTAGAACGCGGTACTTACGGCGGTGTTACTTGGATATTTACTCTCAGCAATTACCAGCGTTTGTTCAGTGGACTTTTCTTAGGAGTAATTGGGCGATCGCTCTGGCTGGCTTTTCTAACAACAGCCACTTGCTTGTTAGTTGGCTATCCCCTAGCATTCTTCATCGCCACCCGTTCTCCTCGCTGGCGAAATGCTTTGCTTTTGCTGGTAATTATTCCATTTTGGACTAATTTTTTAGTGAGAACCTACGCCTGGATTATACTGCTGCGTAGCGAAGGAGTAGTTAACACAGCCCTGCAAAGCCTGCAAATTATTAGCGAACCGTTAAACTTGCTTTTTACGCCTTTTGCTGTGGCGATCGGTCTTATTTACGGCTATTTACCTTTCATGGTTCTGCCTTTATATTCTAGCATAGAACGCTTCAATTTTTCATTAGTAGAAGCCGCTCACGATTTAGGTGCAAATGATATTCGCACTTTTTGGCGCGTATTTTTACCATTAACAACTCGTGGTATTGTTGCAGGCTCGATTTTAGTTTTTGTTCCCGCTGTCGGCGCTTTCATCACACCGGATATATTAGGTGGATCTAAAACAGTTATGGTGGGAAATTTGATTCAGAATCAGTTTATGAGAGCCCGCGATTGGCCTTTTGGTTCGGCGCTTTCTATGCTGTTGACGGTAATCATATTGATTCCTGTGTTAATTTACTTCCGGGTGTCTGACGAAACCGAATAAGGTAAGGTATATACAAATCGTTGCACCCTGCGTTTAGCTTAAGATGCGCTAATGACTAATGACTAATGACTAATGACTAATGACTAATGACTAATGACTAATGACTAATGACTAATGACTAATGACTAAAACAAAACTAGATTTACTCGTGCGGGCGATCGGCAAAAAGTGGCTTTGGGTACAAGCTGTACTAGCATTTGCCTTTCTTTACTTGCCAATTCTCATCTTAATTATTTACTCCTTTAACGCCTCCAGATTCAATGCCGTTTGGCGGGGCTTTACCCTCGATTGGTACCGCAGTTTGTTTAGCAATGCAGGCGCGACGATTGCTACGAGTAGCAGCGCCGGAATCTGGACAGCACTCAACAACAGCTTACTAATTGCAGCTATTTCGACGGTGTTAGCGACAATTTTTGGTACAATGCTCGCCCTAGCACTGGAACGCTTTTATTTTCCGGGGCGCAAAGCAGTAGAAGCTTTACTGTTTTTGCCGATTATTATGCCCGAAATTACGATCGGCATTTCGTTGCTAGTTTTCTTTACCCTAGTATTTCGGATTGTAGAAAATCTCACGGGAATTCGCCTCAATCTCGGCTTACCTACCGTAATAATCGGTCATGTTGTCTTTAATATTTCCTTTGTGACTATTACTGTCAGGGCGCGTTTGGCGGAACTAGATCCTCAATTAGAACAAGCAGCTTTTGACTTAGGCGCTAACGAATGGCGGGCTTTTTGGCGCATCACTCTCCCTCTAATTTGGCCCGCTATTTTCAGCGCCGCACTGCTGGCTTTTACTCTGTCGCTGGACGATTTTGTCGTGACATTTTTTACCACTGGCGTCGGTTCCATGACGCTACCATTATTTGTTTACGGCATGATAAAGTTCTCAGTGACGCCAGCGATTAATGCCATTTCAACTTTGATGTTGTTGGCTTCCTTATTGCTGGTTGTATCATCGCTAAAAGTTCAGAAAAGTTAAAATAATTGCTTTCTGTGTCATAATTATTTTTGTCTGCAACTAACAAAACCTATGAAACGCCTGCTGACTTTCCTACTTTTGTTCGTGATGAGTGCAACAATGGCTTTCGGGTGTAGCCGCACAGGTGGCAACCAACAGCAAGTGCTCAGCATTTACAATTATGCAAGTTATATCGCCCCAGAAACGATCGCCCAATTCGAGAAAGAGAACAATGTTAAAGTTCAATACGACACTTTCGAGAACAGCGACGCACTCTATGCCAAACTCAAACAGGGAAACCCCGGTTACGACTTAATATTTCCCGCCGATTACATGGTGAAAATCATGATCGCAGAAAATATAATTGAGCCGCTGAATTTAAACAATATTCCCAACCAAAAGAACCTAGAACCTAAGTTTATCAATCAAGCTTTTGATCCGAACAACAAATATTCGCTGCCCTACCAGTGGGGAACCATGGGAATTGGCTACAACGTGAAAACAATCCAGGGAGAAATTAACAGTTGGGGGGTGATGTTCGACCCGAAATATACCGGAAAAGTCGCGTGGCAAGACGATGCCAGATACACATTAGCAGGAGTTTTAATGTATTTAGGATTTGATCCAAATACCACCAATCCCGAAGAGATTAACAAAGCCCGCGATTTGCTGATTAAAAGTAAAAATATCATTGCAGCTTTTGTCCCCGACACCGGGCAAAATATGCTAGATCAAGGAGAAGTAAATTTGACAATGGAATGGAGCGGTGATATTTTCCAAGTGATGACAGAAAATCCTAATCTCCGTTACGCTATTCCCAAAGAAGGAACAATCATTTTTTCTGACAATATGGCTATTCCCAAAGGTGCGCCCCAGAAAGAGTTAGCGGAGAAATTTATTAACTTTATTTTGCAGCCAGAAGTAGGCGCCCAAATTTCTAATTTTACCCACTTCGGATCGCCCAACAAAGCAGCAATTGATCAAGGTTTAATCGATCCGAAAGATTTGAATAATCCTCAAATTTACCCGCCGGCTGAGGTGTTTGGCAAAATGAAATTATTGGAGGATGTCGGGAAAGCAACTGCATTGTACGATCGAGCTTGGACGGAAGTTAAAGCAGGGGCTGGAAAGTAGATATAATATCAAATCCGTTAGCATCGGAATAGTAAATCCGAGTTCACTGTTCACTGTTTACGGTTCACGGCGTCAACCGTCAACATCATTCCGGTGTAACCGGAAATGATATAACACAGGTTTCTGCCCGGCCTGGTGCACTTAAATTTTTAGTTGGCATTGGAGTTGCACCCTCGTCAAGAACGGGCTCTCCGGACCGTTCAACAAAACTTAATTTTCTTGTGGAACGGGCCGGAGAGCCCGTTCCTAAACAAATAATTGATAATAGTGCAAGATATCAGTTTAACCGGACTTGAACTCAGATTTTTATTACTCACACATACTAACACAATGCACTCTGTCGAGGTTTTAGAAGTTTCCAAAATATTTAAAAGTGCCCGCAGTAAAGATTTCTTAGCTGTTGATAACATCAACCTGCAAATTTACGATCGAGAATTCTTTTCTTTACTCGGCCCTTCCGGCTGCGGCAAAACTACAACTTTGCGAATGATCGCGGGTTTTGAAATTCCCACAGCCGGCGAAATTTACATTCACGGCCAACCGATGCAAAATCGCCCGCCATTTCACCGCCCAGTAAATACGGTATTTCAAAACTATGCTTTATTTCCGCACATGACAGTAGCACAAAATGTCGCTTTTGGGTTGGAAATGGAGAATATGCCTCAGAAAACAATTCGCGATCGCGTTGCTGAAGCCTTAGCATTAGTACAGTTAACCGAGGTAGGAAAACGCTATCCCAGCCAACTGTCAGGGGGACAGCAGCAGCGAGTAGCCCTAGCAAGAGCATTAGTCAAACAGCCGTCTGTTTTGCTCTTGGATGAACCCCTAGGAGCGCTGGATTTAAAATTGCGTAAAGAGATGCAATTAGAATTAAAAAAAATGCAGCGAAAATTGGGAATTACGTTTATTTATGTAACTCACGATCAGGAAGAAGCACTAACGATGTCGGACAGAATTGCAGTGATGGATGGAGGAAAACTGCAACAAGTTGGGACGCCTGTTGATATTTATGAATATCCTAAAACGCGGTTTGTTGCTGATTTTATTGGCGACAGCAATTTTTTAAGTGGTCGAGTAGTAGAAAAGCAAAACGGTAAAATAATCGTGTTGGTTGACCAGGAGTTGCCCGTGTTAGTTGCAACAGCCGAAGATATCCCCCCTGGGAAAGTTGTCACCCTGGTGTTGCGGCCAGAAAAAGCTGCTATTTATCCGGCTAATTATGACGATGAAAATAGCTGGCCGGGAATAGTAGAAGAGGCTATTTATATTGGTACTGACACGCGCTATACGGTGCGGTTGACTGCTAAAAGTTCGATCGCCCTTCGCCGACAAAACTTGCACAGAGATGACTTGCAGCGACACCAAGTCGGCGACAGCGTTCGAGTTGCCGTGCCGCCGGAAAGTATTTGCATTTGTTGAAACTCAAGCGGGCTGAAGCCACTGAGATTCTTGGGAAGAAGGAGGAGGCGATTGAAGATGTACTTCCTTCCCCATAGAAGATAATCTACTTCTTCCTCCAGCTTCCTCCTTCTTCCTTCGCGTTCTTCGCGTCTTCGCGGTTCAATAATCTAGACAGTATTGGTGCTAAACTCGCGTTTGACTTTGCAAAATTTCCTCCAACAGCCGCTCTTGACTTTTCGCAGGTTCCTTGCAAGTCAAACACTCGCAAACTAACCCGATAACACCTTCAGGCAAATCAGCCTCAATCTGACAGACAGCAGTCGGATAATACTGGGAAATCAAGCCAGAAATTCGATCGCTCGACGTGCGAATCAGGGTAGAATGCTGATACCAGTCGATCGCCGAAAGTAGACTCGGACAAGCTTGCGGAGCATCTTGTACAATACTGCTGAAAGCTTGCAAACCTTGCTCCGCGCGATCGAGATATTCTAAATTCGGGCCCAACAGCGCGAGGCGAACCAAAGACGAGATCGCAATTCCATTCGCCGCCGGAGTTGCATTGTCTATATAGCTGCGTTCCCGCACCAACAAATCTCCGCTAGCATCCTTAGCAGTATTGTAATATCCTCCCAATTCCACGCTCCACAAAAACTCATCAAACTCTTCTTGCACCTGCACAGCTTTCTCCAACCAAAACTGAGAATTCGGCAACTGTTTGGCCTCTTCCCCATTGCCTAAAGTCAAACTCGCTTGATGCAAATCCAACAAAGCTTTCACAAACAAAGCATAATCTTCCGACTGCGCGGTAACAGCAGATTGTCCGTCATAATTCAACCGCTGAAACCGCCCATCCTTCCACTGATTGTCTAAAATAAAATTAGCCGCTTTCACAGCTAATTCCAGATATTCCCAATTCCCAAAAACCGCTGCCGCGCGGGCTAACCCCGAAATCATTAAGCTATTCCAAGCAGCAATCATTTTCGTGTCAGTAACGGCTGGAATTCTACCCGGCCAACTTTCGTTTTTAGCTTCTTGATTGTTGCGGGCTGGCGGAAAGGTTTTTACAGTATCGGGATTGCCACCGTAACGCACAGCAAAAAGTTTAGCCAAAGCCGTTTCTACCGTATCGCTCAGTTTTCCTGGGTGGCGGCGCTGCAATACATTCTGGCCTTCAAAATTGCCGCTGCGACTAACAGTAAACTGTGCTTTAATTTCTGCTAATTCCTCAGCAGTTAATAGTTGTTCCAGTTCGGCATAAGTCCAGACATAAAATGCTCCTTCTTCCGGTTCAAGTTCTTCCGAAGTGTTAAAGCTGTCCGCATCCTGTGCAGCATAAAAATAGCCTGTCGGCGCAATCATTTCTCGCTTCAACCATTCTACTGTCCCCGCGATCGCAGTTTCAAAAGCGGGTTCTTGTATTCCCACGCTCCACAAATTCGCTAAATACTCAACAATTTGACCGTTGTCGTAGAGCATTTTTTCAAAGTGTGGCACAGTCCAAGTCGCATCAACCGCATAGCGGTGAAATCCGCCTCCTACGTGGTCATAAATGCCGCCCAATGCTAAGTCTAATCCGCGCTGAGTGCAGACTTGTTTGCTGTCGTATTTTGATTCAAAATTAAATCGCGTTCCCCGCAGTGCTAGCTCAGCATAAGGTATCATCGGAAAACTGGGGCCGGGGTTGTTGCCGGCAATAATTCCGGTGTTGAGTTCTAAGCCTTTTTGGAAGAGTTCGCGATTTAATTCGGCAGTTACTCCTGACAGCGCTGCCGTCTGTTGGAGATTTCCTAAAATCTCTGCTTTGAAGGCTTCTACTTTGCCTTTTTCTGTGTCGTAAAAGCGGCGAATTGCTTGCAAAACTTCTAAAAATCCCGGCCGTCCGTAGCGCGGTTCTACGGGGAAATAAGTGCCTCCGTAGAAGGGAACTCGCTCGTCTGGAGTGAGAAAAACGTTGAGTGGCCAACCGCCTTGACCGGTCATCATTTGCAATGTTTGCATATAAATGCTGTCGATATCCGGGCGTTCTTCGCGATCGACTTTTATCGGTATAAAATGCGAATTCATGTATTGGGCGATCGCGCCATCGGAAAATGCTTCCCCTTCCATCACCGTACACCAGTGGCAGCTAGAGTAGCCAATTGACAGGAAAATCGGTTTATTTTCGCTTCGGGCCGCTTCCAAAGCTTCGTCGCACCAGGGCCACCAGTCGATCGGGTTTTCGGCGTGTTTCCGCAGGTAAAGGCTTTGGGATTGAGCAAGACGGTTGACCATAATCAAATATACTTTTACTCGTGCTGGGTAAGCTTGTCAGTCCTCTAGCAGTTTAGCGCGAGATGTTTTAGTTGAGTTGGTGCGGATAATTATGTTTTAATATTATGACTGATTATCTCGATCTAATATGAGCTTGTCATCTCGGAGAACCTTCAATCAACAGCTTGGACAATTTTTGCTGAGTGCTGCTGTTCCTCCTGCTGTTATCAAACTGAGCCAAACTGCATCCTCGGAACAAGCTTTATTAGAAACTAATCTTAACAATCTTCTGGCTAAAGCAGACCCAGAAATAGAATTATTAGTCCCGACCTTTTTAGGTAACGACAAGCGTCGCTTCTACGGCAGAGGTGTTCCGAAAAGTTTGAAGTTAATCGACAAATTTGAGCTAGGAAGCGGACGAACTTTTCTGGGAAAGCGGTCTGTAGTTTGGAGCGGGGCCGGTTGGACAGGACAGCCGACAATTACCAAAGACGGGGGGAAAACTTATTTAATTATAGGTGCTTATGACCACAATTTGCGAAAAATAGATATTGCTACCAATAAAGAAGTTTGGCGCTATAAATTTGATGATATAATCAAAGGTTCATCAACAATTTATATCGATGAAAAAGCTAGCGCCGAAAACAAAATTGTAATTTTGCAAGGCAGCCGCAGTGGTGGCGGTGGCAAAAGTGTCGTGCCAAGTTTTAGGGCAATATCTTTTAGAACTGGCAAGGAACTTTGGAAATTGGACATCAGGAAAACGCCCAGCTACAGCCGGGATAATGACAGCAGCGCGTTGGACATCGGCGGTGGCGTTTTGTTCAATGGGGGGGAAAATGCGATCGGCTATTTTCTCGATAGTTCCACAAGCAATGCAAAAATCAAACAAGGCATCAAGCAGCCAAATATCTTGTCGGAAGTACAGCTTTATGCAGCAACAGATATCAGCAAACACGGCGGCAACTTGGTAGCGGAATCATCGCCATCGAGACTCAAAGATAGAATATTTATAGCTGCTGGTTCCGGTCATATTTACGGTATTAGCATTGCAACTAAAAAGATAGTTTGGGATTTTTATACTGGTTCAGATTTGGATGGAAGTGCTGTAATTTCTAAATCAGGTAAACTGTTTTGTGCCATTGAAAAACAATACATTCAGGGCAACGGCGGAGTGCTGAAGCTGAATCCCAACAAGGAACCGAATGCCAGCGTCGAATGGTTTTTGCCTACCGGAAATCGCCGACTTTCTAGCTGGGAAGGTGGGATAATTGGCTCGGTGGCGTTGAATGACGAGTACAATTCAGGCGAGTTTCCGGCGCTGTTTGCCACAAATGCGATCGACGGCAATTTGTACATCGGTTCCCAAGATATGATTACAGGTAAAAAAACTTCGGTTCCTTGGCGAAACCAGTCTTACGATACTCCGGTAATAGTATTTAAACAAGCCATTGGTTCTTCAATTTCTACTCCGATTTTTACCGATGGCAATAAACTGATCAGTGCGGGATACAACGGTGTTTATTTGTTCAATTTGAATTGGGAACGAGCGAAGTCTGGAGATCAGAATGCGTTGAAAAATGCTAAAGGGGAGTTTTACCGTTTGAAAGTAATAGAATCGGGGAGATTTAAGCCGGGTTTGTCATTTGAGGCGACGCCTGTAGTTTGGGACGGAATTGTGAGGATTTGCGCGAGGGATGGCTGGATGTATACTTTGGGTTAGTTATTGGTATTTTGTAAGCTGTTCGACATCTAAACTGCATTAACTCGCGTTACCTTTGTTTTTGATCTTTCGGTTCCATTTCATAATTAATTCTCCTTCATTTAAAAGTTTATGTAACAGTGATT
>NZ_JAUPTE010000072.1:0-32902 GCF_036701705.1 Microcoleus sp. w1-18aA5
AATATGGCTCAAGCCCAACGTCTGGCGGGATTTGGCCTTAAACTAATTAAGGAGTTGTTTAGAATGAAATAGCCCTGCCAGTTTCAAAACATAATGCAACTGTAGGCTCTCTCCACACTATCATAGTGACACTCATCCCAATCCCAAATGTAAAATCGCAAATGGTATCATTTCCAGCCCTATGCCTGGAGAATGATAAAGTAAGATAAAAACTTTTTCTCTGCCTTCTGTATAAATGCCTTCGGGCTTTTTTTGTTAGTTCAATCTCCTACTTTTGAGCGAGTTAAAATCTGCCGTTTGCGGTCTAATGTGGTTGTAAAAACTGCAAAGATATACAGCAAAAGTGCGTGATGAACCCAAAATTAGTTGACCAGATCAAACAGAAATTGAAGCAGAGCTTGCTGGCAACATCAAGGCGTGTCTGGAGAACCCCGTTAGACCGACGCACCAGCATCAAATTGTTAGATGACAGCATAGTTTATAAAAAGCAGCACCAACCCATCAATATACCCGCATTAACCTCTGTAAAAAAAGTGCCTTCTAGGTTTTTTGCCACGGAAAAAGCCGTGTCTTTTGACCCAGATTATGTATGGAAGATTTCTTTGAATCAAAAAATAAATTCTTTAACTATTTGTACGTCGGGCAACACGCTGCTGAATAAGAAATTGCTTTTAGACTTGGATTTTCGGATTAGCGGTGCGGGCATTCTGGAATGGCCTTACAAACCTAACCAAATTACCTATCCGCTGGTAGTTGCTCCTTGGTCGCATTTGTGGTGCAGTTATTATGATTATGTGATTTTTGTGCTGGCTAAACTTTGTCGAATTGAGGAGGCTTTAGGTAAGGAAATTTGGCAAGAAGCTAAAATTTGTTATCCTTTACGACATACAGATTTTGAGTTGGGCTTTATGACCAAACTCGGTATTCCTGAAAGTTCACTAATCGACACTCAGGCTAGAGATACGGGATATCATGCAGAAAGTGTGGTGGTGGGAAACAATCAAGACTGGTATTTTCCCAGTCCTTACGATATAGAGCTTTTGCGGAAAAAATTCTGTCTTAAGGAAAAGGTAAAGCCTTATAGAAAACTTTATCTGTCTAGAAGCGGCCGGCGCAAGGTTAAAAATGAAGTACAAGTGCGAGAGGTTTTGAAAGAATTTGATTTTGAAATTTTGGAAGATATCTCGCGCAGTGTTGATGAACAAATTCGTCTGTTTGCAGAAGCGGCGGTGGTTGTCGGCCCTCACGGGGCAGGTTTTACAAATTTGCTGTGGTGTCAGCCGGGAACGAAAGTATTGGAATTCTTTTATGGAGGGTACACTCCGCCATATTTCTATTACATTTGCCAGCTATTGGGATTAGAATACTCTCGCATGGTTGATGACAACAATGTAGCGGAAGATTGGAGTTTCATTGGCATGGATATGACGGTGGATGTGGAGATTTTAAAAAGGCAAATCCAGAAAATACTGGAGTAAATTTGCCCGATTATACCATTTTAGATTTTCGAGGGGCAGAATTGATGACGATCGGGGTTTTAAAGCTTGCCTAATGTTGTATTTTTTTTACTGTTTCAGATTGAGGAACTCGTCACATACTATAATTGAAGTGGGTCTCAACTGCTAACTAAAAATTTATTAATATTAGGAGTGAACATGAGTTACAGAATGGATCGTCGCGCCTACGCGGAAACCTTCGGGCCGACTGTGGGCGATCGCGTCCGGTTAGCCGATACAGAATTATTCATAGAAGTTGAAAAAGACTTCACAATCTACGGGGATGAAGTTAAATTTGGCGGTGGCAAAGTTATTCGCGACGGCATGGGACAATCGCCTATTTCTAATGCAGACGGCGCTGTTGACACGGTGATTACTAATGCTTTAATATTAGACTGGTGGGGAATTGTTAAAGCAGATGTCGGTATTAAAGACGGCAAAATTTACAAAATTGGTAAAGCCGGAAATCCTTATATTCAAGATAGGGTAGATATTATTATCGGGCCTGGTACTGAAGTAATTGCCGGTGAAGGAATGATTCTCACCGCTGGGGGAATTGACACTCACATTCATTTTATTTGTCCGCAGCAAATTGAAGTGGCGATCGCCTCTGGAATCACTACAATGATTGGCGGTGGCACAGGCCCTGCAACGGGTACAAACGCCACAACTTGCACTCCGGGGCCTTGGCATATGTACCGAATGCTGCAAGCAGCCGACGCTTTCCCGGTAAACCTAGGATTTTTAGGTAAAGGAAATAGCAGTCAACCCCAAGGATTAATTGAACAAATCTTGGCCGGTGCAATGGGTTTGAAACTCCACGAAGATTGGGGAACTACACCAGCAACGATCGACACTTGTTTGAGTGTAGCTGACGAGTACGATGTGCAAGTTGCAATTCACACGGATACTCTCAATGAAGCGGGATTTGTGGAAGCTACAATTGCTGCTTTCAAAAATCGAGCTATTCATACTTACCATACTGAAGGTGCTGGCGGCGGACACGCACCTGATATTATCAAAGTTTGCGGCCAAGCTAATGTTTTGCCTTCGTCAACTAACCCGACTCGCCCTTACACTGTCAATACTTTAGAAGAACATTTAGATATGTTGATGGTTTGCCACCATTTGGATCGAGGTATTCCTGAAGATGTCGCTTTTGCTGAATCGAGAATTAGAAGGGAAACTATTGCTGCTGAGGATATTTTGCACGATTTAGGTGCGTTTAGTATGATTTCTTCTGACTCGCAGGCGATGGGAAGAGTGGGAGAGGTGATTATTCGGACTTGGCAAACGGCTCATAAAATGAAAGTGCAGCGGGGACATTTACCCCCCCTAACCCCCCCTTACCAAGGGGGGGAAACAGAGGGAATTAATGATAATTTTCGGGTGAAGCGGTACATTGCCAAATATACAATTAATCCGGCGATTACTCACGGAATTAGTCAGTATGTCGGTTCAGTAGAAGAGGGGAAATTGGCGGATTTGTGTTTGTGGTGGCCGGCTTTTTTTGGGGTGAAACCGGAGTTGGTAATTAAAGGAGGGGCGATCGCCTATGGGCAGATGGGAGATGCTAACGCCAGCATTCCCACGCCGCAACCGGTGCATATGCGGCCGATGTTTGGCAGTTTTGGCGGGGCGATTGGGGCGACTTGTCTGACGTTTGTTTCCCAAGCTGCGCGCGATCGAGATATTGCCGCACAGCTCGGTTTGCAAAAGCCCACTGTAGCAGTTTCCGGGACGCGACAAATTAGTAAAAGAGATATGAAACTCAACGATTATTTGCCACAAATGGAAGTCGATCCAGAAACTTATGAAGTTAGGGCGGATGGGGAATTGTTAACTTGCGAACCGGCAACTGTTTTGCCAATGGCGCAGCGATACTTTTTGTTTTAACTGATATCTTGCACCATTTTCAGCAACAGGCAAGATGCCTGTTCCACAATAAAATTTATATTTTGTGGGACAGGCATCTTGACTGTTCATAAAAGGCTAACTTACCATTGTGCAATATCTCAGTTTTAACCGATTATACAATCATGTAGTGGCGGGTTTTACAAACAATATTTGCCAAAAATAGACAATCTCAAAAACCAGCTTCCACCAACAGCAAATTTTCATCTTACTTCCATCCTGGATTTGATTTCGTGTTAGAAAAATTGAGCGATCGCACTATCAAACCCTGACACAAAAACCAAAAATAAAGTGCAATATTAATCCCGCTCAACAGCTTCGGTATTCCCTCCAGCAAGCTCGAAACAATCTCGTTTTTTAACGGCAGCGCTTCTGCAAAAAAGGCAACAAATAACAAACCAACCCCACTCAGCAGTAAAGCATAGGGAGTCGAGGGAATATACCTCCGAAAAGTTAATCCGTATGCAATTGCCAGCACGGCGTAAAATATGACAATTGTCACTTTCGGAAAACCCGCACGTCCCAGATGAACGTGGGTGCGAAAAACTTCATTGAACAGAAAGCAACTGGCAAACAGTGCCGAATATAAAATAAATCGATTTTCTGGGCGATCTGGTTGAATAATTCTCAGCAATCCAAAGGTAAAAGCGCACACCATTACCGATAAATAAAATAACATTTGAAACGCCAAGAAAAAGAAACCTGCACCCGGATACGTGGCAGAGCAAGGCGGCAAAAATAACCCTTTTACCGAAGAACCGAATAAATTCAGACAAGCCGTCACTATCCCAACTAGCACTAAAGTTAAACTATTGAACAAAAAAACTGTTTTATAATTTGCCATAATTAATAACTAAAAGCTAACAACAGTATATTGCGCGTCAAACCATTTTTTGCTAGGGCTTGTGCATGGGGGTTCAGAAACCGGGTTTTTTACGAAAATACTGCGTTGTGACCCGAAGATTCGCAAAAGAACTCGGTTTCTCTGTCGGAGTGCGTAATTCCCGATCGTGTTCTTTGAGTAAAGGTGAGATATTCGGTGAAAGGACAAAGCATTGCTGTGTTTCTACAGCAGGCAATTGAGAATCTACAGATATTTAAACAGAGACGAAATCTTCAGAGCCGATGAGATTGGGAGCAACACCTGTCAAAGCAGCTAAAATTTCACCGCTGCTAGCTAATCCAATTAATGTGCCGTTAGTTCCAGCGGAAATTGATAGTTGTCCGAAAGTCAAGCCGTTCATTAATTGAATGGTATCTTGAGCGTGGCCGAAATCAGAGATTGTATCAACTCCCAACCCCGCACCTAAAACAAATACATCGTTGCCCGCGCCGCCGACTAGAATATCGTTTCCCAAACCGCCGTTGAGGGTGTCAAAACCTTTGCCACCAAACAGGTTGTCGCTGCCGCCGCCCCCGACAAGGATATCGTTGCCTTGTCTGCCGATAAGTGCGTCATCGCCGTCAAAACCGTTGATATTATCGCTGCTGGGAGTGCCTATCAGGTTGTCGTTGCCGTTTGTGCCGTTGATGTTGTTACTAGAAGTATTGATGACGCCTGGAGTGTTGGTTAAGTCAACAATAAAGAGGTCTGAGCCATTGTTGGTATCTCCCGGCACGAGGTTGGAGGCCTTAGATGAAAACGCCACTTTCTGCCCGTTGGCGGAGATGGAGGGGCTGTAGGATTCGCCGTTCCCCTGATTGCCCGCCCCTGAAACAGAGACGCGAGTGGTGGTATTGGTTGACAAGTCGCGCACGAAGATGTCAGTGCTATTGTTAGTGTCCCCCCGCACGAGGTTGGAGGCATCAGATTCAAACACCACAAACCGTCCGTCGGCGGAGATCGAGCTATAGTCGGAGGAGATCGAGCTATAGAGGGAGGAGTCGTTCCCCGGATTGCCTGCTGAGTCAACTGAGACGCAGGTAGTGGTATTGGTTAACAAGTCGCGCACGAAGATGTCGCCGCGATTGTTAATGTCCCCCGGCACGAGGTTGGTGGCATCCGATGCAAACGTCACAAACCGCCCGTCGGCGGAGATGGAGGGAATGCCGGAGGAGTCGTTTCCCTGAATGCCTGCTGAATCTACAGAGACGCGGGTAGTGGTATTCGTTAACAAGTCGCGGACGAAGGTATCGCGACTATTGTTAGTGTCTCCCGGCACGAGGTTGGAGGCATTAGATGCAAACCCCACAAACCGCCCGTCGGCGGAGATGGAGGGGAACTCGGAAATGCCGTTCCCCTGATTGCCTGCTGAATCTACAGAGACGCGGGTGGTAGTGTTTGTTAACAAGTCACGCACGAAGATATCACGGGTACCGTTAGTGTCTCCCGCCACAAGGTTGGTGGCATCCGATGCAAACATCACAAACCGCCCGTCGGCGGAGATGGAGGTCAACAAGGAATAGGAAATGCCGTTCCCCTGATTGCCTGCTGAGTCAACAGAGACGCGGGTAGTGATATTCGTTAACAAGTCGCGGACGAAGATGTCGGCTCTACCGTTAGTGTCCCCCGGCACGAGGTTGGAAGCATTCGATGCAAACGCCACAAACCGCCCGTTACCGGAAATGGAGGGGAGGACGGACAAGGCGTTCCCCTGATTGCCTGCTGAGTTAACTGAGACGCGGGTGATGATATTCGTTAACAAGTCGCGCACGAAGATGTCCTTGCTATTGTTAGTGTCCCCCGGCACGAGGTTGGTGGCGTTAGATAAAAACGTCACAAACCGCCCATCGGCAGAGATGGAGGGGATCTCGGAGTCGCCGATCACCTGATTGCCTGCTGAGTCAACTGAGACGCGATTAATAGTCATAAGTCCTCACATTAAAATTGCAAATTTGGTAAATAGACGAGTGTTCGATCGCCCGAAGCTTCTGACAAAACAGATTCGCGCGGTTGTAGGGCGATCGACTAATGTTTCTGAATAGTTGCTGCCTATTCTTTCTAGGCTATTATCCCATTTGGGTTGGCTGTTGAAGTCAAAATTTGCTCAACCTGAGCCGGAGTTAGATTCGGATTTGCATTCAAAACTAAAGCGGCTACACCCGCCACGTGAGGGGCCGCCATCGATGTGCCTTCGTAGGTTTTGTAAGTGTTATTTGGAGTTGTAGAAAGGATATCTACTCCAGGTGCGACTACGTAATCCAAAGGTTTAGAACCTGCATAGTTAGAGAAGTAAGCCACTCTGCCATTTTGATCGATTCCTCCGACAGCAATTCCGAAGCGATCGGCATTTCTAGCTGGATAATCTGGTTGGCTGGAATAATCATTTCCTGCTGACATGACGACAACAGAGCCTTTGCTATTTGCATACTGAACTGCGTCCTCAATTACCTTGGAAGATAACCGATAATCGCCCAAGCTGAGGTTAATTACATTGGCTCCATTATTAGCAGCATAGCGAATTCCTTCTGCAATACTATTGATATTCCCATTATACGAGTCCCACACCTTGACAGGCATAATTTTGGCATTGGGGGCAACTCCTGTGATGTGAAAACCATTTCGTTCGGCCGCAATCGCGCCTGCTACGTGAGTCCCATGACCGTCCCAATCCATTGGGTTGTTGTCGTTCCACACAAAATCCCAACCCCGAATATCATCAATATATCCGTTGCGATCGTCGTCAATTTGGTTATTGGGAATCTCATCCGCATTCTGCCAAATATTGGCATCTAAATCGAGATGGGTGTAGTCAACACCGCTATCCACGACAGCTACAACAATCCCATTTCCGGTAATTCCCCCCTGCCAAACTTCCGGCGCATTTACCATGTCTCTTGCCCAATCATTCCCGCCCAAATTAGGAACTTCTGGGAACTTAACTGGACTGTTAAAAGTGCGGGCTACTGCTGCATTTGCATCCACTAAACCGTATCCGTAATTGCTGCTAAAACCAGTAGCAGGTGTTGCAGTAAGCTCCAGGTTGTAATTCTTATAGCCAGAGTAACTATAAACTCCGACATAGTAATTTCCGGGAGTCAGGTTGAAGAAATTTATCTCGCGGGATGTACTGACTAAGGTAGAAATTCTGTCAATAATTTCGTCAGGTTCTGCCCAACCGTTGCGGTTCTTATCTTCAATTAACTCGATGCCGACATTAGCACTCAAACCGTCGAGACGCAAGCTTAAATTGCTATTGCTGCTGACAGTAAAACTGTAATAATCGTCAGTATCACCAACTCCGACAAAATCGCTTAAGTTGACGCTGCTGTTATCAACTACACCTATATTGCGTGCAGTGGCTAAGGAGTTGCCTGGATCTGATAAATTCAACTGATTAGCCGTTCTCGTTCCTGTGAGGGGATCTGTGCCGACAGCGATCGCATCTGAGTTCGATTTTTGTTGAGCAGGAGATGTAATGCTAGCGACTTGATTGTTGGCTGAGTAACTGAGGCTCTCGCTGCTTTGGGTTACTACAAAATCTGCTATTTGTCCTTGTTCGCCGATCGCGATCGCTGTCAAATTATCAGTGTCAAGACCGTGGGTGGGGATGCTACCGCTAAATTGACTGGATGCAGTGAAAAAATTAAGCTGACCGCTGTTACCAAAGGTTGTTAATGCTGCTGTGAGCTGCTGTTCGCGATCGATTGCCAATATACCGAGCGTACTTTCCATAAATTCACTCCTGATAATTTGAGATTCACTGGTGTTTAAGGGAGACAATGCTTGATTTTAAATTAATTAACATTCTTCCATCGGCGAAATGATAAGTCAATTCATAAATTCATTGCTTGAGTTCATAAAAGTCATAACCCTAATTTCATAAAAGTCATATTTTTCGGCAAGTTATGCCGTTTCAAGCTGAAGCTGTTGTTTTTGCGTCAAAACCATCGCTATGTGTTTTTCGTAATAGGCAGCTTCGTTAATGAATACAGGGAAAACAGTAGATTCTCCTTGATAGGGGAGTGATTCTCCCGTAAATGTGAGAAACATCGGTTCACCGGGATGCAAGGGTTCATAGTCTTTGAACTGAAGTTGGGGGTGGATCGCAGCTTGCAGTTCACCTAGTGAATTTCTGGGATAGTCTACTGAGCCGATCGCCTGATATACAGTTAAATATGATGGTATAGGAAGCGGCTTTCCCTGATTTTGTGCATCGAGATAATCCAGAATGGCGTGGACTAGCATTTCGGTTTGCTGAAGCTGACGGGCGTTAATGACTCCCTGGGCGATGGGCCCAACTTCTATGGTGCCACCGAAAGCAGAGAGCGATCGAAGCATTGGGGCATCCTCACCACAATGCTCTCCGAAACAAACTCGCAGTGAGGGTTCGATCTCACTCAAATAAGCTAATAATTGCAAATTGAATGGATGTTTGCTAGATGGTAAAATTGTCAGCCCCATGTTGGCCGTTGTGCTGTGAAGGTCAACGATCACATCAGCCCCATGTTCGTCTTTCGGACATAGTTGGGCGGAGATTTCCTTAGCACGTCTGTTCTCGTAACCCATCAAATCTGGGTTAGACAAATCTTCCTCGGCAAAGCAACGGTTCAAATCGCGATAGACATAACGCCGATTGGACTTTACCGCTTGAGGATTAGCTAATAGAGTAACCACCTCAAAGCTCGATCGTTTCAGTAAGTCTGGGAATTGTTGAAACTTCTTAATCAGATAAACCCCAGTCAACTCGTTTCCGTGGGTTCCTCCCACAACTGCAACTCGTCGAATTACTTGCGAAATCATGAATAATCCTCATTAAGCAATACTTAAATAGGTATTTTGTGCCGAAATTTATAACTATTACTTTCAAAATAAAGAAGTTATAGCTATATGTCAAATACTTTTTTATATATAACAATATACTTAAAAAATATAGTATTTAATCCCCGTTACCAAAGAGAATATAACTGTAGGCTCGTGCTCCAAACCATGATAGTAATCATTCATTCCCAATCATTCAATTCTCAAATCTAAAATCGTATAACCTATGGAACTTCGCCATCTTCGTTACTTCATTGCAGTGGCAGACGAACTGAGCTTTAGTCGCGCGGCAAAGCGATTGCACATTGCCCAACCGCCCCTAAGTCAACAAATTAAAGATTTAGAGGCTGAACTGGGTGTGAAGCTATTCGATCGCAAAAGTCACCCGATTCAGCTAACCCCAGCAGGACAGGCGTTTTTAGAAGAAGCTCGCGCAACTTTGGTACAGTTAGAACAAGCGGTACATAAAACCCAGCGCATTCATCAGGGTGAATTGGGTTATTTGACGGTGGGTTTTCCCAGTTCGATCGCGAATGGTGTCTTTCCAGAGATGCTGCGAACTTTTCGACAGCGATATCCAGAGGTAAAACTGATTTTACAGGAAGAACATAGTGCTTCCCTAATTCAGAGGTTGCGCGATCGCCAGACTGATATCATTTTTCTCTATCTCTACCACGATATTTCTGAAGCCAATGATTTAGAAACGATGTCTCTCACACAAGAACCACTTGTCGTCGTTTTACCCAAAAACCATCCGCTTACAGCCCAATCCAAAATTTCGCTTTCCGACCTAAAGGATCAAGAATTTGTAATGCCCCTTCATCAGATTGTGGCTGGCTTATCTGAGGAAATTTACCATGTATGTTCGCAAGCAGGGTTTGTTCCTAAAGTTGCTCAAACAGCCGTCTTTATGGTCACAATTTTGGGATTAGTCGCAGGGGAAACAGGTATCAGCATTCTGCCATCTCACGTACAGAATCTTCAACGGGAAGGAGTGGTCTATCGTCAGATTCAGGAACAAACGACAACCACTCAATTAACTGCTGTTTGGCGGCATAATCATTCGTCCACCATTTTGCAGCAATTCCTCAATATTATTAAAACCCTCTCAATTTATAGCAATCCTAAATGATTTGTGAGAAACAGGCATAGGTAAAAAGCTTTGAAAAGTCAAGCAAGTAAGGTGCGTCGCCATCAATAATCTGCAAGTTTTATCCAATATCTCGCAGCGACGCACCCTAGAGATTAACCCCACACAATATAGCTGCTACTGTAGTTCATGAACCTGGAATATGCGGTATTAACTGTTACTTGCCGCAAGCGAAAGTAGAAAACAGATTAATTTTTCTAACTCTCCACGCTTGTCATGTCTGCGCGCCAGCAAAAAGACAGTACCTAGTTTTGCTTTTATCGCTGTCAACATAACTTTGCCAAATTCATGCAGCAACTGTTGGATACTCCCCTGGTATAGGGATTACTTGCGAGCTCATGTTCCATCCTACTTGCTTGCTAAAATTTTGAATTTGACCTTCACAAGTTCGACAAGTATAAGCGCCGACTTTCTGCCAAATTTCTAACTGCGAAGTCAATCCATATTTGCCATCCATTGCTGGATTGCATCCACATCCCATCCGCGCTGAGGTTCGGACAAAACAGATTCGCGCGGGTGTATGGCGATCGATTAATATTTCTGAATAGTTGCTGCCTATTTTTTCTAGGCTATTATCCCATTTGGTTTGGCTATTGTCGTCAAGATATACTCAACTTGAGCCGGAGTAAGAGTCGGGTTGGCATTCAAAACCAAAGCCGCTACACTCGCTACGTAGAGTCTTAATCGCTCGGTAAACTCAATTTTAATACCTGTCCAACTGATACCTCGTGCTTGTGCGTCGCTACTACCACGGCACCTTCTAATCGCGGATCGTAACATCCCACCCAAGCCGCAGGATGACATTCATGTACTAAATACCCGTACAGCCAAATTGCTCCTCTACCTTCAATGACAATTCCTTGGCTTAATTGAACGTCTTGAGGAAGTTTCAAACCTTGTAAATCATCGGGTGTGATGATACCGTCTTGAGTTGTAATTCGCAAGCGCAAATGTTGGTAAGCTAAACCGTCTTGAGTTTGATGGGGGATTATTTTTAATTCAATAGGATTCATAGGATTCATAGGATGCAAAAATGTTGAATGCTGCGATAAAATCATATACCTTTTAGGGCAAATTGGGAATCCGATCGCCAACTTTGAGTCCCAATTGGGCTGCCCTTCCGCCTCTGAGTTCAATAACTCCATCAACGGGAACATCCGGGCCGTAGTTGGGGCAGGTTTCGCTCAAACACGGCGGTACGTTAGGAATTATTGCCTGCACTACGCCTTCCCGCAGAAAAACCATATCGAGCTCAATAAACACGTTTTTCATCCAAAAACGCACGTTTCGCGCGGGTTCGATGGGGAAAAGCATTCCTCTGTCGTCTGGCAATTCTGTGCGAAACATTAAACCTGTGGCTTGTTCTTGGGGAGTTTGCGCCACTTCTAGTCCGATCGCGCGATCGGCTATAATCGTGTTAACAGAAATTGGCAAAAGCTGACCCCTATCTAGTCCGCCAAACAGCGAAATAAAGTTTGATTCAGTCAGATTAGAATTTCCCAAAACAACTCCTAAATAATTACCAGATTTTTTGTCTTTCATAATAGTTTGGTTGTCGGAAACAGAAAGCTCTAAATCGCTAAACTTCATGCCTTCTGTCAAGACAATTTTATCATTGCCGTTGCCAAAATCTGTAATTATATCCGCTTCAGTAATAGTAGATGCGGCGGTTTTTTCAATCACAAATAAATCATCACCCGCGCCTCCTGTTAAGAGATCCCCGCCTTCGCCGCCTATTAGCAAATCGTTACCCCGATCGCCAAAAATCCAATCGGAGTCTTGTCCTCCATATATTGTATCGCTTCCCTGACCGCCAGACAGCGTATCAGCGCCTTCATTTCCTGCTAGCAAATCATTTTCCCGATCGCCAAAAATTCGGTCATTTCCCCCCAAACCTTGAACAGTATCATTACCCGCAAATCCTCTAATCGTATCGTTGCTGAGAGTTCCCAGGAGAAAATCGAAGCCGAAACTACCGTCGATGTTAACCATTGTGCGTTTAATGATGCGTTTAATAAAATGAAGATTTGGCGATCGGCATCCGCCAACCGGTACCAAAAGCTCGAGCACTAATTTTCAAACCAGGGGCTGCTTGCCGCCGTTTAAACTCCGCTTGCCTCACTAATTTTACTACACGTTTAACCACGGCTTCATCGTGTCCTGCCGCCACAATTTGTTGGGCAGATTCGTGATGTTCGATCAACCGCTGCAAGATGTCATCCAAAACATCGTAATCCGGCAAAGAATCTTGGTCAACTTGTCCCGGTTTCAGTTCAGCACTCGGCGGCTTAGTAATAATATTAACCGGAATGATTTCTTTTCCCAAGTCAGCCTGATTTTTAATCTTCTCACTTCCATAATTCAGCCACCGACAAAGCGAATAAACGCGAGTTTTCGGCACATCAGCAATCACCGCCAATCCCCCATTCATATCGCCGTAGAGAGTGCAGTAACCCACAGCCATTTCCGACTTATTCCCAGTCGAAAGCAGTAAATGTCCGAACTTATTGGAAATTGCCATCAACAGATTGCCTCGAATCCGCGATTGAATATTTTCCTCAGCAATCCCGAAAGTTGTATTGACAAACAAATTGGCGAGAGTGCGATCGTAAGTTTTCATCAAATCGCCGATCGGCAACATTTCGATTGCAATGCCAAGATTTCGTGCTAATTCCAAAGCATCATTAACCGAATGATCCGAACTGTAAGGAGAAGGCATCAACACCCCTAGAACATTTTCGGGCCCGATCGCGCAACTGGCGATCGCAGCCACCAAAGCCGAATCTATCCCGCCACTCAAACCGAGTACAACCTTAGAAAAACCGCACTTGCGGACATAATCTCCTACTCCCAAAACCAAAGCAGCCCAAATTTCTGCATCTCCTTCTGCCGGATGAAAACTTAAATCTGTTGTGGATCGGGCATCTTGCCCATTCCCACCGCTGCCAACTAAATCTTGTTTAGTGGCGTCATATTCCAGCACCGCAAAATCCGTTTCAAAAGAAGCTAATACCTGAATTAAATCACCCTTTCGATTCACACCAAAACTGCTACCATCAAAAATAATATCGTCATTTCCCCCTACCTGATTAGCGTAAATAATCGGTATCCCGCAGCGAATGATGCTGTGCTGCAACATCGCCGATCGCACTCCCCGCTTCCCCGCAGAATAAGGCGATGCCGACAAATTCACCACTAAATCTACACCCAATTTTGCCAGATCGGAAACAGGATCGCCCGCGTAACTGCGTTTACCCCAAAACTCCTCATTGTTCCACAAATCTTCACAAATTGTCACGCCGATTTTGACTTCGCCAATAGAAAAGTAATTGCTGTTTTCTCCCGGTTCAAAATATCTATCTTCATCAAATACATCATAAGTAGGCAACAAGCGTTTATGAAAAACTGTTTTGACGGCGCCATTTTGCAACAAAATAGCACTATTAAACAAGGATTTTCCGCCGAGTTTAACAGCATTAGCATTAGGTAAGGCAGTGCCTACTATGACTGCCAACTCCGGCGGCAAAGCTTGCGCCAGTTGCTGCAACTGTGTACCTGCATCTGCAATGAAACTCGGATTAATTAACAAATCGCGCGGCGGATAACCGATCAGGGAAAGTTCCGGTGTTAGCAATAAGTTTGCGCCCTCAACCTCAGCTTTTTTCGCAGCCTCCAGAATCAGGTTGGAGTTGCCCAAGATATCACCAATAGTAGGGTTGAGTTGTGCGATCGCAATTTTCATCTCACCAAATCACCTAATAAATATTGCTAACAGTCCGCCGGCGCGGACTCACTTTCTTATATTCCTAGATTTGAATGTAGCGAAAGATTACTCAGATTTGTAATGTTTCAACTCTTCCTCAATATAATAATTTACCAAATCCCGGTAAATATTTTCAACCACATCAGGATTCAAACCCGATTCTTGAGCCCACTCGCGCCGCTGCTGTAACATATCGTGAAAGCGATCGAACGATCGAACACTAGCTTCACTCGTTTTGAACCTTGCTGCCGCGATGACGTATTGAAATCTCTTGCTCAAAGCCTCGATCACTTCTCGATCGATAATATCAATTTCCTCCCGAACTTCGTGAATATTAGCGCATTCATCAGGGTCTTTCATCGTCTGCACTCCTTAATAGCTTATATTCTAATGTTACTAAATTGATCCCAGAATGTCATCTAAGGAACAGCTAAATAAACACCAGTGGCTTATTTTTGAAAGGAGCAAAAGCGGCCGCATCAAAGCGGTACAAACTAGCAGGGCGGCCCGCCCCGCGCGAAACCTTAACACCGGTATCGCACAAAAAACCCAATTTCAACAATCGAGCTCTAAAATTAGAATAATCAGAAAAATTTTCTCCCAAAATAGTTGTATAAAGCTGATACAAATCGCTCAAAGTAAAAAGTTCCGGCAAAACTTCAAAAGCTACCGGGCTGTATTCAAGTTTGTTACGCAGTCGCCGATATCCGTATTCGAGAATTTGATTGTGATCGAAGGCCAGCTTAGGAACTTGTTGCACGGGATACCAAGCAATACCGCCGACACGGTGCCCGACACCCGCGACTACACTCCCAGCAATTAACTCAGCTTCCTCAAAGCGTACCAAAGCAAAATAACTAACCGAAAGATAACGATCGCCCCTGGTAATTTCCCGAGGATCGCGCCCGGGTTCTCCAAAAGTATACAATTGCTCCAGATACAAATTTTTTACCCGAATTTTCTCAGACAAAATTCGGTAAGCCGCATTTTCAAGAGACTCGCCCTGACGCACCAAAGTACCGGGAAGACTCCAAGAATCGATAAACGGTTCGTCTTGCCGCATTACCAACAGCACCAACAAGCGGTTCTGCACGGTATCGACGGAAAAAATAACATTATCTACTCCTACTTTAAAGTCAGCTAATGAGCAACCCTCGCTCTTTTTTGTGCCTCGTGCCATGCGTACAAATGCTCCCTATGGATGTAATCTTCGATGGTCGGAGTCAGAGCTTCCCTGTCTCCTTTTTCCCGATAGGAAGTAGAAGAAACATTGGGAGCACTCAAAGATGCGATCGCCACGTCTGCACCCATGCGCCTCAACTGCCACAAATCTATTTGCTCTGATGGATAACCGGGTCGCGGTACTATCAGCAAATCCACTTGTTTTAACAATTGTTCAAATTTGTACCAGCGAGACAGTTGCCCCACCAAGTCAGAACCGATTACCAGCGTCAAATCTGCATCCGGCCACAGCAATCTTGCTTGTTCCACAGTTTCCACAGTCCTCGGACTGCTGAGTTCTGGATGCAAGCAAAGATTGTGTCTGGGCGAATTAATTTCTTGAATCATTAACAGCAGCATTGCCGATCGGTGTTGTAAAGAAGTTTGATGCGACTTAAAAGGATTGTCCGACGCCCAAACTGCTACCCAATCAAAATGTTGCGAAAGCCAACTCAGAATTGTTTTATGTCCCGCTGTGGGCGGATCGGCACTGGTTCCAAAAAGAGCAATCTTCTGCATAGGGAATCGGTAATTGTTGACTGTTGACTGTTGACTGTTGACTGTTGATTGATGACTACTGACTACTGACTACTAACTTCAATCTAAAATCTAAAATCTAAAATCTAAAATCGATTGACTCTTTTTCGTTTTTTCGGTGAGACTCTGCAAATCTGTAGAAATTTCCACTGACGGCGAAATCGGGTTGTCAAGTTGGCGAGTTTCGGGTCGAAGACTGGCGACAGAAGCAGCAGTGCGTTTGGCGATCTCCTCCAAACTTTCCTGGTTATGAACTCGTTTGCCATCCTTGACAACCAACTCCATTAATGGTAAATAATAATCGCAATTGTGAATAGTTTCTCCCGACAATCCCAAATAATCTCCGAGAATTTGCCCATTTTCAATATGTCTAAAAATTTGCTTTCTTCCTGGATATGTTACCTTGCCGCTTGCCTCTTTCATCACCGGAATTCCGTCAATTTCCACCAACTTATAAACACCGTTGATAGGAGAACCGCTGACCAACTTCGTTCCCAAACCGTAACCGTCAATGCAAGCACCGCTACTTTTTAATTTCGCAATTTCTCGATCGTCCAAATCGCCGCTAGCAAAAATTGGAACGCCAGGCAGGATCGATCGAACTTCCCGAGACAGCAGCGCCAAATCGCCCGAATCCAGCCGCACGCCTTCCAACTGCATTTCACCGCTGTTTACTTGATCGGCCAACATCCGCGCCGCCGCCACAGTATCATAAGTATCGATCAGCAGCGGCGCCCCCGGAAAATAGCGGTGAAAAGCTGCAAACGCCTGATTCTCACTGCCTTCGAGGGCAGCCACAGCCATTACCAAAGCATGGGCGATCGTACCGACAGGCTTGCGGCCCAACTTCAAAGCAGCCAAAATATTAGAAGTTCCGTCGAATCCCGCAGCCAGGGCAGCCCTAGCCGCCCAAACAGCAGCTTGAGGCCCAAAAGCCCTGCGCGTCCCGAATTCCAGCAACTTAGCCTCCGGGCCCGCCACATCCCGCAGCCGCGCTGCCCGCGTCGCAATCAAAGTTTGATAATTTATCGCATTCAATAAATAAGTTTCCACTAACTGAGCCTGCCACAGAGGAGCCTCAATTCGCAGCAGAGGCTCGTTAGCAAACACCGCCGTCCCCTCCGGCACCGCCCAAACATCGCCAGTAAAACGAGCTGTGGCGAGTAAAGTCCAAAATCGTTCCGGGGCGTCGGCAAAAATCCCAGTGGACTGCAAAGCCTCAATTTGCGCCGGCGAAAACCGAAATTTTTCCAAATAATCGATAACTTGAGCCAAACCCATCGCGATCGCGTAGCCAAAACCTTCTGGCAGCCTGCGCGCGAATAATTCAAAACTCGCGGCCCGCCCGTCGATCCCTTCCCCGACGTAACAAGCGGACATCGTTAGCTGGTAGAGATCGGTCAAAAGGCTGTAATCTGCTGAAGAAACCATTAGTTCCTGGTCTTCTAAGATTTCTTCAAAACCTGTGAGCTGCAGGCTTTCTGTCGCAGTTTCCATAAGAAAAACCCCGAACAAACTTCTTTTTTTTAATTATAGTGACAAACACCATATCTTTTTGTAAATTTTTGATAAAGATTGCAGATATTTGTCGGACAAATTCGCTTATTATGCCCTTTAATAGCAGATTTAGGTTGATTTTTCGATTAATATTATGGTAAAAGCAATATAAATACTGAATTTAAAAAACTCAGGAATTAAGCACAAACACTCAAGCGTTCCGGGTCTTTTGCGAAAATATTTCCTTGCAGCCTTTGAAGAGAGTTAGACAACCCGGTTTCTGAGCGTCGGGAGGGCGATCGCGAGTGCTTGAGCTGAGCAAGGAAAAATCTACCAGCAAAAGGTCGATCGTCCAAAAATGCGTAATTTCTCAAACCTTCAGCTTGCTTCTATGTTGCAGACCAATAAGTAATTCAAATAAATATTGCTAAACTCATCCACAGCCCAAAAATCCGAGTAATATTAAAAGTATCAGAACTCAGACAAGAGAGGCAGATTCTATGAATCTTTCTAAATCTTTGACAAACGCAATGCGTTACGTTTCGGAAGCAGCGGTGCGGATTTTTAGCCCCAGCGATGACAACTATCCAAATAGTGGAGTTCAACCTTTTGAAGGTAAGCTTTCCAAAAGTTCTAAATCCAAAGAATGAACAGCCATTCCGGCAGTTTCTAGCGAGTTCGGCACAGGGATTCAGTTTAACAGTCAACAGTTAACAATTAACTGTTGGCTGTTAGCTTTTGACTTGGAACTTTTGACTTAGGACTTTGACCAAGAATTTCTTGATGGTATTCGCCACGTGATTTATCCGTGGAATCCATCCAAAATCTCAAATCTCAAATTCTCAACTCCCCGAATTTATCCGTGGGGTCAATCCAAAATCTAAAATCTAAAATCTAAAATCGAATGACTGTGAATAGTAATTGTAGGCGTGGTTTCCCTTCCTTCTACCCCACCTACAATTACCAATCACCAATTACATTTAACTTCCCAAATTGACAAAAGGTATAGCAAAACCATTTGATTTGTAAACAATCGATTCAATCATCACAAGCGTTTCAGGTTGTTCTACATTCACAACTCAAATAAACTTGCTATATATTCAGTGTAGTAAGCTTTTGAAATAAAGATTTTGGCGTTGCTGATTTAAGGTAGGAAAGGCTAAATATGCAAGGCATAGAAACCAATATTCACAAAACTTCGGGATTTTTAAGTGATTTTTTTCATACCCTGATTAAGCAAAGCCTTTTTTGTAGATTTATATAATGATTTAGACGTGCTATGGAGCCAGGATCTGGTTTACAAGATTATTAGTTCTAGTTGATTATGGTTGGTAAAAACCGCCCCTACAGGAATTACGCTCGATTCACACGTATATGATATGAGGTAAATAAAAACCCAGTTTCTTAAATAAACTGGGTTTCCATTGATGTTTTCTGATTGGATGTTTAAACTCAGCGGAAGCGCGATCGCTTATAGTTACAAGCCGCTCATTTCCCGAAATATGACTGCAAGTAGTTAATCAGTTGCGTGGATATGCGGGGCTTTAGATAGTCCGGCACTGGGCCTTCGATTGTGATAGTACGCATACCACCTGCGATCGCTTCGAGTTCCAAGTCGCTCAATTCTCGATAGGTTGAGTTTTCCGGTGTAGATGTTGCTTTTTTTATGATGCTTTCACTCGACATGGAAGTTACTCCTTGTGGATTTTTTACAGCTAGGCTATGGCTGGCCTATGCGTAAATTTAGTTTAGAAAATTCCCTGGCTAAAGTAGCTAGCTCAAAGTTGAGTTTTGAAGGTATAAAAACAACTTAGTTTGAACTAACCTTTGGTTGAGGAGATCACCTGAACTTTTGGCTAGGTATCGCAGATCGCATACAACTATATACTGGTAACACTCTCTGGCAATGACTAAAGCCTGCGTCCCATTCCTGAGTTTCTCCAAGTGATCGCCCCAACGCCCCAACGCCCCAACGCCTAACAAAAACCCCCCACCGCCCATTAAATGCTCAAAAGGTTAAATTCACACGGAGCCTTTACTAATGACCCACTTCGGCATTTTCTGTCCAGCCGGCGACGGCCACCTCAACCCCATGACAACATTAGGCAACGAACTGCTTCGCCGAGGCCATCGAGTTACCGTATTTAACTTCCTCGATGCTAAAACCACCACCTTAGCCAGCGGCTTAGAATTCCAGCCATTAGCTGAAGATGAATTTCCCCCAGGCTCAATGGCAGAAGGCTTGGCCCAACTGGGGAAACTCAGCGGAATGACAGCATTTCGATATACTATCAAAGCATTCACAGAGATTTCGACTGCTATCATCACAGAGGCTCCAACTGCCATTCAAAAAGCCGGTGTAGAAGCTTTACTCGTAGACCAAGTTTCATTCGAGGGAGGAACAATTGCAGAATTTCTCAACCTTCCTTTTGTCACAGTATGCAGTGCTTTGATGGTAAATAGAGACCCTAACATTCCTCCGTTTTGTACTTCTTGGCAATACAATCCAACTTTACCAAACCGCCTACGCAATCAACTCAGCTATCAGTTACTAAATCTGGCAGTCAAACCGATTCGAGAGGTGATTGCTGAGTATCGCCACCAGTGGAAATTACCTTTGTACTCTCACCCGAATGATGGTTACTCTAAACTCGCTCAGCTCAGCCAGCAGCCTGCTGAATTAGAGTTTCCCAGACAAAATTTACCCCCTTATTTCCATTTCACCGGCCCTTATCACAACCCAAAGACGCGCAAACCAGTGCCTTTTCCCTTTGAACAATTAACTGGCCAACCATTGATTTATGCTTCGATGGGAACTATTCAAAATCGCTTGCTGGATGTTTTTCAAACGATCGCCTCTGCTTGTGAAGGATTAGACGCTCAATTGGTGATTTCTCTGGGAGGTGGCGCGAGTCCAGAATCCTTCCCGCAATTGCCGGGAAATCCGATCGTTGTTGGCTATGCACCCCAATTAGAATTGCTGCAAAAAGCAACTCTCACAATTACTCACGCGGGGATGAATACAACCTTGGAATCCTTGAGTAATGGAGTACCGATGGTGGCAATTCCTGTGGCGAACGATCAGCCGGGAGTCGCAGCGCGGATTGCTTATACGGGTGTTGGGGAAGTGGTTCCTTTGAAGGAATTGAGCGTTCCTAAATTGCGATCGGCAATTGTGAAAGTCCTAACCCAAGAGTCGTATAAACAAAGGGCGATCGCGCTGCAAGAGGCGATCGGGCGATCGGGCGGAGTCAAGCGCGCCGCTGACATTATCGAACAGGTTGTGTTGACTGGGAAACCTGTTTTGGCTGGGAAATAATACTTTTTGGCGGTGATTTTAAGCTCCTAGAAGAGCAAAAATAAGCTGTAGCCAAGAGGAGCGATCGCCCCACCTCCCCAACGCCCAACAAAAACCCCTCACACCGCCGATTAAATGCTAAAAAAGGTTGAATTCACACGGAGACTTTACTAATGACTCACTTCGGCATTCTGTGTCCACCCGGTGCCGGCCACCTCAACCCTATGACAACATTAGGCTGCGAACTGCTTCGCAGAGGCCATCGAGTTACAGTATTTGGCTTCCTTGAGGCTCAAGTCACAACCTTAGCCAGCGGATTGGAATTTCAGCCATTAGCTGAAGAAGAGTTTCCCGTCGGCTGGTTCGCAGAAATCCTTTCCCAACGCGGAAAACTTAGCGGACTAGCGGCATTGCAACATACTTTTAAGGAAGTTGCGAAGACTTCAGATGCTATTCTTAGAGAGGCTCCTATCTCTATTAAAAAAGCTGATGTAGAAGCTTTACTCGTAGACCAAGTTTCACTGGAAGGAGGAACAATTGCAGAATTTATAAACATTCCTTTTATCACAGTTTGCAGTGCGTTACTATTAAATCGAGACCCCGACGTTCCACCTATTTGTACCCTTTGGCAGTACGATCCAACTTGGAAAGGACGCTTACGGAATCAAGTCAGCTATCAGTTACTCAGTTTGCTTGCCAGACCGATTCGAGAAGGGATTTCTGAGTATCGCAGAAAGTGGAACTTACCTTTGCAATCCCACCCAAACGATTATTACTCGAAACTAGCTCAAATCACTCAGCAGTCGGCTGAATTAGAGTTTCCCAGACAAAATTTACCCCCTTATTTCCATTTCACAGGCCCTTATCACAATCCTGCGACGCGCAAACCAGTGCCTTTTCCTTTTGAACAATTAACTGGCCAACCATTGATTTATGCTTCGATGGGAACTATTCAAAATCGCTTGCTGGATGTTTTTCAAACGATCGCCTCTGCTTGTGAAGGATTAGACGCTCAATTGGTGATTTCTCTGGGAGGTGGCGCGAGTCCAGAATCCTTCCCGCAATTGCCGGGAAATCCGATCGTTGTTGGCTATGCACCCCAATTAGAATTGCTGCAAAAAGCAACTCTCACAATTACTCACGCGGGGATGAATACAACCTTGGAATCCTTGAGTAATGGAGTACCGATGGTGGCAATTCCTGTGGCGAACGATCAGCCGGGAGTCGCAGCGCGGATTGCTTATACGGGTGTTGGGGAAGTGGTTCCTTTGAAGGAATTGAGCGTTCCTAAATTGCGATCGGCAATTGTGAAAGTCCTAACCCAAGAGTCGTATAAACAAAGGGCGATCGCGCTGCAAGAGGCGATCGGGCGATCGGGCGGAGTCAAGCGCGCCGCTGACATTATCGAACAGGTTGTATTGACTGGGAAACCTGTTTTGGCAGAAAAATAGTCGCAGACTAAAATCTAAAATCTAAAATCTAAAATCTAAAATCGACTGATGGCTCACGCACCTCTGGTGTGAGGAGCAAATTTATGCTATGTTCGACTGCAAAGTTGACAGCGGTATGAATATGCTGACTCTTCCCGGCGTTGAAATCACAGAGCTCATCTACGAAAGCGCAAACTCTCTGGTTTACCGAGCATTGCGACAGCCCGACAATCAACCCGTCGTCCTCAAAATCCTCAAAGAAAATTATCCCACGCCCCAAGAACTCGCTCGCTATCGCACAGAGTATAAAATTACACAATCTCTGAATCTGAGTGGCTGTATAAAAGCCTATGATTTGCAGCCATATCAAAACACGCTGGTGATGTTTGTGGAGGATTTTGGCGGCGAATCCTTGAAAATTTGGATGCAGCAGCAAAAATTTAGTATTGCAGAATTCTTGCGAATTGCGATCGCCACCACAGAAAGTTTACAACAAATTCACAGCGCCCACATCATTCACAAAGACATTAACCCTTCAAATATTGTCTTCAATCCAGCTAGCGGAGAACTCAAAATTATCGATTTTGGCATTTCCACGCAGTTAACGCGGGAGAATTCTACCCTAAAAAATCCCAACATTTTAGAGGGAACTCTTGCTTATATGTCGCCGGAACAAACCGGCCGAATGAACCGCAGTTTAGATTACCGCACGGATTTTTATTCCCTGGGCGCTACTTTTTACGAACTGCTGACAAACAAATTGCCTTTTGACACTAACGATGTGCTGGAATTAGTACACAGTCATCTCGCTAAACAGCCGTTATCTCCATCTCAGGTGAATCCCGAAATTCCGCAAATTGTTTCCGATATTGTGATGAAGTTGATGGGGAAAAATGCTGAGGAGCGGTATCAAAGTGCGATCGGCATTAAAGCGGATTTAGAAGAATGCTTAAATCAACTGCACAGCAATAACAATATATCCTTTTTTTCCCTAGGATGTCAAGATATTTCTGATCGCTTTCAAATTCCGCAAAAACTTTATGGCAGAGAGCGAGAAATTGATAGTTTACTAACAGCTTTTGAAACAGTCAGCAGTCACAGGCAAGATGCCTGTGCCACAAGCAATCACAGGCAAGATGCCTGTGCCACAAGTTCAATGATGTTGATTTCTGGATATTCTGGTATCGGGAAATCAGCTTTGGTGCAAGAATTATACAAACCGATTACTCAACAGCGCGGTTATTTTATCTCCGGCAAATTTGACCAATACCAGCGCAACATTCCCTACAGCGCAATTGTCAGCGCTTTTCAGGATTTAGCCAAACAACTGTTGACAGAAAGCGCAGCCAATCTCAAAGAATGGCGGGAAAAAATATTATACACCTTGGGAATCAACGGTCAAGTCATTATTGACGTAATTCCTGAAATTGAATTAATTATCGGCAAGCAACCTGCGCCGCCAGAATTGGGTGCGGCAGAAGCGGAAAATCGCTTTAATTTTGTGTTTCAAAACTTCATTAAAGTCTTTACCAAACCCGAACATCCTCTGACAATATTTATCGATGATTTGCAGTGGGCTGACGGGGCATCTCTGAAACTGATGCAACTGCTGATGAATGCTTCGCCAGCGGGACTGTTTTTAATTGGGGCTTATCGGGATAACGAAGTTTCTGCGGCTCATCCGTTAATGCTAACAATTGAAGAGATTGTCAAAACAGGGGCAAAGGTCGATCGCATTTTTCTGTCACCTTTGGATTTATCCTCTGTTACTCAACTGATTTCTGATGCCCTGAATTGCCCGGAAGCAAGAGTCAACTCCCTTGCCGAGTTAGTGTTTTTCAAGACGGGCGGAAATCCTTTCTTTATGAATGAATTTCTCAAATCGCTTTATACAGAAGGACTCTTACAATTTGACTTTACCCCCAGGGCTGTTTCGGGGCAACTACGGGGGGATTGCCCCTACGAAAAACCAGGGTTTTGTAGGGGCGGTGCCCCCGTGCCCGCCCAGCCCATAGACGATGGGGTAGGGGTTTCAGATATCGCGGCAACCACGGGGGGATTGCTCCTACAAGAGAATGAAACAGCCCAGCCTCACCAAGGGGGGACACAGGGGAGTTGGCAGTGGAATTTAGAAGAAATTCAAGCGAGAAATTTCACTGATAATGTTGTCGAATTGATGGCTAGCAAAATTCAACAAATGCCCGATAATACGCAGGAAACGTTAAAGATAGCAGCCTGCATTGGCAATCAATTCGATCTGAAAACGCTAGCGTCAATTCGCCAAAAAAATCTGAGAGAAACGGCCGATGATTTGTACGAAGCAGTTGCGAAAAATTTAGTTTTCTTGCTGGGGAATATGGGAGATGTCGAATTAGAAATTGCAGGTAAATCAGCCAGTAACCAATCCGTAGAATACAAGTTTGTTCATGACAGAATTCAGCAAGCTGCTTATTCCCTGATTGATGAACAGGATAAGCCGATAGTCCACAAACAAATAGGACAACTGCTGCTGCAAAATACTCCGCTCGACAAGCGAGACGAAAAAATATTTGATATTGTTAACCAATTAAATTTCGGCTTAGAGTTGATTGTTCATCAGCAAAAAAAAGACACACTGGCGGAATTAAACCTGATAGCAGGTCAAAAGGCTAAAGCATCAACTGCTTATCAGCCAGCTTTTAACTATCTGCAAACAGGGATAAACTTGTTGGCAGAAAACGCTTGGGTGATGCAATATAACCTAAGTTTGCAACTCCATCAGGAAGCCACAGAGGCAGCTTATTTTTTTGGGGATTTCGAGCGAATGGAAAGTTTAGCTGCCCTTGTCCTGGAAAATACTAAAATTGCAGTCGATGGAGCAAAAGTTTACGCTCTTAAAATTCAAGCAGCGCTGTCTAAAAGCAACTTTCAAGAAGGCATAAAAATCGGTTTGTATTTTCTACGCTTATTGGGGATAAACTTACCAGACAACCCAGACAGGAGGGATGTTGAAAAAGGATTTGAAAAAACAAAATCTCTTTTGGCTGGCAGGAAAATAGAGGAATTGCTTGACTTGCCCGAGATGACACAACCTGAACCTCTGGCAGCTTTATTGATTTTATCAAGACTAATGGGGACTACCTATATAGCTAATCCCAACTTAATGATATTAATGGTTTTAACTAATGTCAATTTATCGGTCGAATATGGAAATTCTATTTTGTCGGCTTTTGCTTATGCGACATACGGCGTTGTATTGTGTGGGATTGTTGTAGATATTGAGTTGGGTTATCACTTTTCCCAATTGGCATTAAAGTTAGTAGAACGCTTTAATGCCCAGGAAGTCAAGGCTAAAGTTTTAGATGCTGTTGCCCATCACATTCTTCCTTGGAAAAAGCATTTAAAAGAAACTAGAGCTATGTTATTAGAAGCTTATCAGAGGGCGGTTGAAACGGGAGATGTAGAATTTATTGGTCATGTTTTATTCGAGCGACCTTTTAATTCTTATGCAATGGGATTTGAACTTGGGAAACTAGAGCAGGAAATCGTAAATAACAGTGAAATTATTAGAAAGTTTAGACTAACAAGTTGCTTAAATTATCTTTCTATGTATTTAGAGGTGGTTCGCAATTTACAAGCTAAGTCAAACAATACTATTCAGTTGATAGGAGATGCTTACAATGAAGAGGAATCGCGGGATGTATATCTATTAAATAATGACAAACACGGGTTGTTTTTGCTTTTTTTAAACAAAATGATTTTAGGTTTTTTATTTGAAGATAATTATGTATCGCTCGATAATGCAGACCTGGCACAACAGTATATAAGTGGCGAAACAGGAATAGTTGCTGTTCCGATATTTCACTTTTATGATTCTTTAGTTTATTTAAAATTAGCGAGCGATCGAATACCAATTGAGGATAAAAATAATTGGATCGAGCGAGTGACTCTCAACCAAGAAAAAATGCGTAACTGGGCGCATCACGCTCCCATGAATTACTTACATAAATTTTATCTAGTTGAAGCTGAAAAAGCGCGAGTTTTGGGGCAAGTTGTGGAAGCGATCAACTATTACGATATCGCAATTTCCCTGGTCAAAGAAAACGAGTACATCCACGAAGCCGCCCTCGCTTACGAACTCGCAGGCAAGTTCTATTTATCTTGGGGGAAAGAATTAACAGCCAAAGCTTATATGCAGGAAGCTCGTTACTGCTATCAACTCTGGGGTGCCGTGGCTAAAGTTAAAGATTTAGAAACGCGATATCCGCAATTATTTACGCTCGATCTACCTACAAATAAAAACATTTCAACCACTACATTAACTACGGGCAGCCCTTCTAGTTCTTCCTTGGATATCGCTACAGTAATGAAAGCTTCCGAGGCCATTTCTGGCGAAATTGTACAGGAGAAATTACTGTCCCGATTGATGAAAATTTTGATTGAAAATGTCGGCGCTCAAAAAGGATATTTAATTTTAGAAAGCCAGGAAAAATTGCTGATTGAAGCTGAAGGTGTAATGAATGATGAACGGATAACAGTGCTGCAATCGGAACCAGTAGAAAACTGCCAGGAACTTTCCGAAACAATTATCAATTATGTCGCCCGAACCAAAGAAAATTTAGTGTTAAATGATGCCACTCGTGAAGGTAACTTTACGAATGACCCTTACATCAAAGCACGTCAGCCCAAGTCTATTTTGTGTGCTGCTTTGATGAATCAAGGTCAACTGGCTGCTATTGTTTATCTCGAAAATAACCTTACCGCACAAGCTTTTACTCCCGATCGCCTGGAAGTTTTGCAATTGTTATCGGGACAAGCGGCGATCGCACTTACCAATGCTAAACTCTACGCGGAAGTCAAAGAACGCGAAAACCGACTGACTCAATTTATCGACGCTATGCCGATCGGGGTAGCCGTGCATGATACCACCGGACAGATTACCTACGCAAATCAGACAGCACATCAACTAAGTGCCATTCCCACAATACCCGAAGCAAATAGTGAGAAATTAGCAGAAGCTTGTCAACTTTATCTGGCGGGAACTAACGAGTTATATCCCACCGCACAAGTCCCAATCGTGCGTTCTTTGGGGGGTGAAACTGTCAAAGTAGATGATATCGAGTTCCACCGACCTGATAAGATTGTTTCTTTAGAGGTTTCTAGCACTCCAATTGTCGATGAAACTGGCAAGATTAATTATGCGATCGCCACATTTCAAGATATCACCGATCGCAAACAAGCCGAAAAAGTTTTAGCCGACTACAACCGCACTTTAGAACAGCAAGTGAGCGATCGCACTCTCGAACTCCAGCGAGAAATTATCGAGCGACAACGAGCCGAAGACGCCGCACAAGAAGCCAACCGAGCAAAAAGTACATTCCTCGCAAATATGAGCCACGAATTGCGGACTCCCCTCAATGCAATTCTGGGTTTTTCCCAATTAATGAATCGTTCTTCTAACCTATTGCAGGAACAGCAAGAACACCTGAGTATTATCACCCGCAGCGGAGAACATTTGCTGGAACTGATTAACCAAGTATTAGATTTGTCCAAAATAGAAGCGGGACGCACGACTCTCAACGAGACAAATTTTGACTTCCACCGCCTACTGGACGACATCGAAAATATGTTCCAACTTCCGGCACAAAATAAGGGATTGCAGTTATTAGTAGAGCGGATGCCCGACGTTCCCCAATATGTGCGAGCTGATGAAATTAAATTGCGCCAAATCTTGATCAACCTGCTTTCTAACGCGATTAAATTTACCTCCGAAGGCGGCATTTATGTGAAAATTAAAAATCAGGATTTGGCTCAGCAAATCTGCTTTGAGATAGAAGACACGGGAGAGGGAATTGATGTTAGTGAATTAGACAAGATATTTGAAGCTTTTGTGCAAACTAAAACAGGGGAAGAATCGCAACAAGGAACAGGATTAGGTTTAACTATCGCACGTTCTTTTGTGCAGTTAATGGGAGGTGAAATGACAGTCAGTTCTCGTGCGGGAGGCGGTACTATTTTCAAATTTGACATTAAAGTTAATTCCGTTGAAAGTGCCGATCGCCAACGGGAACAGCCAACTAGACGAGTTATTGCGATCGCACCCAATCAACCCCGCTATCGAATTCTCGTTGCAGACGACGCTTTTGACAACCGCCAACTGCTAGTTAAACTGCTTTCCGCGATCGGTTTTGAAGTCTACGAAGCCCAAAATGGGAGAGAAGCAATAGAAAAGTGGGAGCAATATTCACCGCACTTAATCTTTATGGATATGCGGATGCCGGTGATGGATGGGTATGAAGCAACCAAACAAATTAAAGAGGGCAACCACAGGGGGATTGCCCCTACGGAAAACGAGGATTTTGTAGGGGTAGTGCCTCCGTGCCTACACCAGACAGCAATTGTTGCTATAACAGCAAGTAGTTTTGAGGAAGACAAAGCTATGGTTCTTTCTATCGGCTGCGATGATTTTATTCGCAAACCATTTAGAGAAGCGAACATATTTGATGTTCTGCACAAACATATCAGGGTGCAATTCGTTTTTGAAGAACTAAATGCTGCCCCCAGTTTCACAGAAAATGAAGTAAATGTATTGACAAAAACCGCTTTTTCTGAATTACCTCCTGAGTTAGTAGCCAATCTCCAGCAAGCCATTAGCAACCTCGATTTGGAACAGATGCAAACAGTCATCAGTCAAATTCGCGAAATCAATCAGCCCTTAGCTAGGGCGAGCGCAGCTTGCATTAAAAATTTTCAGTACGAACAGTTGCTCAATTTAATACACACATTAAGGGATGAGACATGAACAAAAAACTCCGTCTTACCCGCGAAGAAAGTATTTTAGTGATTGATGATTGTCCGGAGAATTTAAAACTTTTAAGCGGCATACTATCGGCCGCTGGCTATAAAGTTAACCTAGCTCCCAGTGGGAAATTAGGTCTTAACTTTATCGATTCCAACTTGCCCGACTTAATTTTACTGGATATTATGATGCCTCACATGGATGGCTACGAAGTCTGCGAGCAGCTTAAAGCTGCTCCAAAAACTCAAAATATCCCAATAATTTTTATCAGCGCTTTGCAAGAAATTTTTGATAAAGTAAAAGCATTTTCTGTGGGCGGAATAGACTACATTACAAAACCTTTTCAACAACAAGAAGTTTTAGTGCGCGTCGAAAACCAATTACGTCTAAAAAGGATGTCTAAACAACTCATAGACCAAAATATTCTCGAAGAGCGCAACCGCATGGCGCGGGAAATTCACGACACTTTAGCGCAAACTTTTGCAGGTATTATCATACATTTGGGAGCTGCTGAACGGGTAATATCAGCAAATCCAGAACAAGCACAAGTACACATGAAAACTCTCTGCGAATTGGCTCGCTCTGGCCTGACTGAAGCGCGGCGATCCGTAGAATCTTTGCGCCCGCAACTGTTAGAAGATGGTGACTTGTATAGCGCTCTCAACCAAATTGCTAAACAAATGTCATCAGATACTGATACGCGCTCTATTTTAGAAGTAGTTGGCACAGCCTATTCCCTACCATTAGAGGTAGAAAATAACCTGTTGCGTATCGGGCAGGAAGCATTAACAAATGCTTTCAAATATGCCAAAGCTACAGCGATCAAAATTGAGTTGGTTTACGAAACATCCAAGTTCCTTTTGCGAGTGCAAGATAACGGAGAGGGATTTGATACGGAAAGTTTCGGTTTTAGGAATGGCTTTGGTTTATTGGGAATGAGAGAACGCGCCGATCGCATTAACGCGCAACTAATTGTAAACAGCAGCCCCGGAAACGGAACAGAAGTTATAGTTTCAGTTAATCGCCAGTAAAGTAAGGTACACATTTCGCACCATACATAGTAAGTTTGTATTGATATTTTCATTTTTTTTTATAAAATTAACAGGGGAAACATGATGAACCAATCCAATATTATTCGCGTTTTAATTGCCGACGATCATTATATTGTGCGGCAAGGTTTAGTGGCGCTGCTGAATCATGAATCAGATGTTAAAGTTGTGGCGCAAGCAAGTAACGGGCAGGAAGCATTAACAATGTTCCGCGAATATCAGCCCGATGTCACCCTTATGGATATGCGGATGCCCCAAATGGATGGAGTCGCCGCCATTGCTGCGATTTGTGCGGAGTTTCCCAGCGCCCGGATTGTGGTGCTGACGACTTATGACGGCGATGAAAACATCTATCGCGGATTGCAAGCTGGTGCTAAGGGCTATCTGCTGAAGGATGCGGAACCAGAGGAGCTTTTAGCAGCAATTCGGGCGGTTTTTGAGGGTAAAAAGTATATTCCGCTGGCAGTGGGTGTTAAGTTAGCCGATCGCCTGAGTGGCCCTGAATTGAGCGATCGCGAATTAGAAGTCATCCGCCTCATAGTCGCGGGTAAAAGCAACAGCGAGATTAGTGAAGTTTTGCACATCAGCGAAAGCACCGTCAAGTTTCACATCAACAATATTTTGAGCAAAATGGGAGTTAGCGATCGCACGCAGGCCGCGATTTCCGCATTAAAACGGGGGATTGTCAGCCTGTAATTTAATTATAAGTATTTCTACTGAAAAATATGACTGTTATGAGGGCAAATAATGATAAATAAGATCTTAAGTTTTACGCCAAAACTTTTTAGTAAGGCTAAGCTGGAACTCCTAGGACAAATTAGCCCTGCTCAAAAAAAATGCTTTATTCATTTTTGTCCAAATCTCAAGTCAAAGTCCGCGTTTTAAAACAGTTTGCAGCCGCTGTTTCGGCGTCTTTAGCTCTTAGTGCAACAACCAGTTTGAAACCTTCACAGGTATTAGCAGCTAGCAATATCCCCCTCCCAAATCAAAGCTCGACTCAGTTAGTCGCAAAACCTGATTCTAGCTTGCAGTTAGGGCAGTTACGCAGCAGTGTTCCCGTGCAGACAATGCAGCTCGATCCGGGCGGATTTATCCCGATCGCGATCGGCGGTATGATAATTATTCTGGTGCTGCCATTATTTTTTGGCGGATTGGTAGTAATTGGCGATCGCGAAGTCGGAATTGTCAGTAAAAAGTTTAGCTTCGGCGGCAAGTCTTTACCGCCCGGAGATTTAATTGCCTTAAACGGAGAAGCGGGATATCAAGCTGATACTTTGCCCCCCGGTTGGCACTGGGGTTATTGGCCTTTGCAGTACAACGTTCGCAAAGAGTCTCTAACTGTAGTTCCCCAAGGTGAAATTGCTTTAATTATCGCCGCCGCCGGCGAGTCGATTCCGCCGCAGCGCATCCTCGGCAAAATCACAGAATGCGACAATTTTCAAGATGCTCGCAAATTTCTTAAAAGCGGTGGAGAAAAAGGTCGCCAACTCGGCATTCTGACGGGCGGCAGCTATCGAATAAATACGGCATTATTTACGGTAATTACAGCAGCTAATGCTCCCAAACACGGGATGACAGCGGAACAGTTGAAACTGTACAAAATTGCTCCCGATAAAGTGGGAGTTGTGACAACTTATGACGGCGTTCCGATCCAAGATGGCGAAATTGCAGGGCCAATTATTCCGAATCACGACAACTTCCAAAACGCGCAAAAATTTATCACCGCTGGCGGGCGACGCGGTTTGCAGGAACAGGTTTTGCTTTCCGGTTCGTGGAACTTAAATCCTTGGTTTGTCGGAGTTGACCAAGTGCCGATGACCGAAATCCCGATCGGCTATGTCGGCGCGGTTATTTCTTATGTCGGCAAAACCTCAGAAGATGTGAGCGGCGCTGCTTTTACCCACGGAAATTTAGTAAATGTCGGCAATAAAGGGGTTTGGGTAACTCCCCTTTATCCGGGGAAACATCCGCTGAATACTCGCATTTTGAAAGTAGAGTTAGTGCCGACTACTAATATAGTATTGAATTGGTCTGGTAAAACAGAAAGGCACAGTTACGATTCTCAACTTTCGTCTTTAACCGTGCGTTCTCAAGACGGTTTTGCCTTTGATTTAGAAGTAGCTCAGATTATTCACGTAGGAGCTTTGGATGCTCCAAAAGTGATTTCTCGCGTAGGTTCGATGCAGAATTTAGTAGACCACGTTTTGCAGCCGACAATTGGCAATTATTTCCGCAATTCGGCTCAAGCTTATTCTGTATTAGATTTTCTCTCGGCAAGAAGCGGCAGGCAAGCGGAAGCAGCCGAGTATATCAAAGCAGCTTTGCGAACCTACGACGTGCAGGCAATTGATACTTTAATCGGGGATATTTTGCCACCCGCAGAGTTGATGCAAACTCAGACAGATCGCAAAATTGCTGAGGAACAGTGTAAGACTTATGAGGTGCAGCAATTAGCACAAACTCAGCGGCAACAATTGGTGCGGGAAACGGCGCTGGCTGAGATTCAGCAAGAGATGGTGAAATCGGAACAAGGCGTGAAGATTTCTGAGTTGAAAGCGAATTCTCAGGTGAAGCAAGCTCAAGGCGAAGCTGAGTCGATTCGGGTGAAGGGAAATGCTCAAGCTGAAGCTTATCGCGCGGGTGTTGTAGCTTTGGGAGGTTCGGGTTATACGGCTTTGCAGTTAATGCAAATTATAGGCGATCGCAACGTGCGAGTTGTGCCGGATGTTGCGGTAACAGGTAACGGTAGCGGTGGCGGTTTGGTTGATGGTTTGCTGGGAATGATGATGTGGAATCAAACGAGCAAAAATGGAGAAAATGGCGGGGAGTTACCTGTAGTTAACCTACAGAAATCGGAACCTGCAGCCAAGTTATCAGTAGCCCAGGTGAATTCTGTTAAGCCGTCGGCATCTCGCGCTAATTCCCCTGTTGCGAATTCTGAGGCTGATATTGATTCGCGATTTGATGAATTGCCGTTTGACGATCGATCTTTTAGGAATGAAAAATAAATAACTTAATGAATTACTCAGGTTGGGGTACGGCTCGATAATTCCATTTGGGCAAATATT
>NZ_JAUPTE010000073.1:0-32714 GCF_036701705.1 Microcoleus sp. w1-18aA5
TTCGTACTTCATATTATGGGAGCTAATTTTTTCTTTTATTTTACCTAGAACGAGCGCACTTTCGCAAGAGGTCTAATGTGAAACGCATCCGTATAGATATCTCTTGAACTGCAATCAGGTGCATCGCGTATATTTGGATGAGTTGGGGGATATTGAACAGTTGCCGCTGGGGGTGGCGCTGATGGCTTTGACGACGATCGACGAAGCGAGTACGCCGGAAGCGGCGCGATTGTTGCTGGCGCGATCGCAGCGGGAGGAATCTGAGGCAGCGAGTCGCGCCATAATAGAGATGCTGACGACGATACTGGTTTACAAGTTTACAAATTTGAACCGAAGGGAGGCAGAGGCGATGTTAGGGATTACGCTTGAGGAAACTCGGTTTTATCGGGAAGCGAAGGAAGAAGGCATCGAACAAGGCATTGAACAAGGCATTGTGCAAGGCCGCGAACAAGAAGGAAGAGCCTTGATTTTACGTCAGTTAAATCGCCGTCTGTTAAATCGGCGAGTTGGAACATTACCGGAATCTATCACCACTAGAATTGCTGATTTGTCGATCGAGCAAATTGAAACTCTAGCAGAGGAATTGTTAGATTTTCAGTCGATCGAGGATTTAGAGGTTTGGCTGGAGAATTTGCCGCAGGGAGATTGATACGAGGTTAGGAATTGCACTTGAGGGGGCGATCGCGCCATTTACGCGCACCAACACATCAAACGTACCCCCCCCTCTATTTCCTGGGTTTTAAGGTTCTTTTGGTGCATCCGCCGTTGCTGAGAGGATGTTCAGGGTGCGATCGGGGATGATTCCGGCGGATTAGAAGCGGATTGATGATGGTGGAAGATGTTTTGGGCGATCGAACTTTTTTAATCTTCGTCAACTACTTTTTTTGAAACGTTCAGAAACAGCAAGTACTTTTGGTCCTTCAGCTTCTACCGTTGAAGAATTCTCTCTAAAAAAAGCTTTTTTACCCACAAATGACATAGCTTTTTGAGATGGAATATTAATGATAATCACAGAGAATCCCTTGTAGAATATAGTATCAATTTTCATCAGAACCTGAGTCTTTAATGTGTCAGTCAAAGCAGATTTTTTGATTGCATTAATTAATATCCCAACATGATCCTCTAGTGTTTTACCTAAAAACTTAGCTTCTCTATCAATTCCTACAACATATCTATCATTGATTTCAATAGGATTAATTGCATCTAAAATTTTAATTTTTTCGGCATCTTCCTTTTTGTCAGCTACTCCAATGAAAATATATCCATCAGTGTCGGGATCGGAGTTGGCAATTCCGCAAATTGTCTCAACAAGTCTCTGAGGTAAACCATCATTTAGTTTTCTACTTGTTGGTGACAGATCGAGGAAACCTTGCTTGCACTCATACTTGGCAGTTTCTATACGAGAACGAAGTAAGGAATTTTTGAAATTTTGTATCAACTCTGCACCGTATCCCGAAGTTGATGAATCTTGCTTTGCGAAGTAGTCTTGTATCAATCCCTTGGTTTGATTAATATTATTTCGACGATCTTGTATCTTTGCATAGCGATGGCTTAGATCTAACTTATTTTGAAGATTTTTGAGTGCCTCCATAATCCCTTGAGGATTAGCAGGTAGAAGCTCTGATTCAATTACTAATTCAAAAAAAGCCATGAAAATTGTATAAAATGCCTGGGGAATTGGATTACTACTGCCTGAGTTTACAATATTTACCAAACACTTGTTACCCTGGCTATATGTTTCAATAGTTTCTGCCAGAAGGGAAAAAGTTTTTACAATATTTTCTTCTAGTCTATTTGAGCCATAAATGGCTAGAGCATTCTCTATTGACTGGAAGTAACTACTCTCTTCATCGTACAGATTATCTAGCCTCTCTCTGCTTCTTGGGAGGGGTTCATTAAGTAATATCGAGGCTGAAATATCTGCGATCATATCTTCATCGTTACTGTCACGCAGTTGAGATATTGTAAGAATTCCTTGCTTGCACCACAAAGTGTCTTCTGCTTGAATGCCATACCCTTGATTATTTGGTTTGGAATCAATACTAACCTGCGGCATATCAAATAGGCGAAGCGTTTTCGGACTATCATCCCCGCGCAACTTCATCGCAATTGTACGAACCACTTCTGCAAATGGTGTGGTTACACCTGCTTGTCGTTTCTCTTGATTACTTAAATGTTTACCACCGGAATTTATTCTACCAAAAACCTCTGTTATGTCGCTTTCATCCATTGCGCTATAGATAGTTACTGCAAGCTGATAATCTAAAATGTCGGCACATTCTGTTCTCGATAAAGGATAAAAATTTTCTACAGTATCAAATACTTGCTCATCAGCTAATTGTTTAGCATAGGAGAACTCGTTAAGATCGAAATACCTGTTATCAAAGGAAAACACATTTTCAATAAAACCACAAATAGCATTAAGTCGCTGCATACCATCTATGATTTCCTACTTGCCACTTCCATGAATTAAAGGACGTTCAGCTAAGAGAATTAAAGGAATTGGGTATCCCTTTAAAATGCTTCCCATCAGGTTTTCTTTTTCGTCAATCGACTAAATTAATTTTCTTTGATACTTTCTGTTCACCAATAAGTTACCTGACCGATAAAGCCGATAAGCCTCAGTGACTGTCATGCCGCGTGGAACAATGCTCATACTCCCGCTCCCGATAAGTCAAGATTTTTATAATAGTATAATACTGTCGCTCGAAGATTATGCGACAGTTACAGCGCAAAAGTTGCTAACAGTCGATCGCCCGCAAAGTCAAACAATCGATCGACTAAAACAAACCCTATTACCAAGGATTACCAATCATTCTAAAAGCAGACCAATAATAAGGATGAGAGAAATTCTGAGTCGTCGTGTTTGCCAATTCCGGGGGTAACGGCAGATTGCCAACAGAAGTGTGCAGCATCCCCCCTTCAATTCGCACTTCTCCCCGCAACATCGCTAATTGCGCTTGTCGCAGTGCTTCTGATTTAATCGGAGCAGTTTTCAACTGCCCGTAAAACTCCGACATCAACCCCAAACTGCCCTCGTCGCTGACATACCAAAGAGTCGCCATAGCCGATTTAACCCCGGCTTGCACGGCTAACCCGCCAAAGCCCAACTCGGCCTCTCGATCGCCCACAGCAGTCCTGCAAGCGCTCAAAACTAACATTTCCACTTGCGGGCTGTGCCATCCCATTTGTCGTAACTGATCCAAACGCAATTTACTATCCCACAACTGAATAAAGGATTCGCTAGGAGCTCCCGATCGAAATTCGGCGTGAGTAGCCAAGTGAATCATTCCAAAAGGATACTGCTGGCGCTGCGATTTCAAATTAGCGAGGGTAAAAGCTTCATTCAAGAAAGACTTGCCCGGCCACTGCTGCGGGGTGATGGTCGATACTTCTATTTCCGCCGCAGGCAAAGGACTCATATCTGCAAATTGCGACGCCCCCATTGCCAGAACTTGGGTATTTTTGAAATTGGTGGCGCTGGTATCTGTCAAACTCAGACTCGGCATCGATCCAACACTGTAACGCTCTACCAGAAAGCCTTTACCGTCGTGCAGCGCACCCATCGGTATCGATCGCAACCCCATATCTGAGATAAAAGATAAATTCTCAATGCCTTTGGCTTGCAGTTCTGCTTCGAGCGGCGCTACCATCCACTGGTAAAGTTGCTGAGCCAAGGGCAAATAACTTTTAGTGTTGCGCTTTACCGGATTAGTCAGTTCATCGCGAAATTTCCGAACAGCTTCCATTACCTGGGCGCGAGAGGTTCCAGGGATGCGCTGGCGAACGGGCACACCTTCCGGGGTGATCACCATCATTTCCAGTTCGTCAGAGGCTTGAATTTGGTGTTCTACGCGCAAGATGGGGGAACTACTGTAAGGCCGATCAACTGTAGAACCCTTGGGTAAGAAGCTGATATAAATGAGAGCTGGTTTGATGCCTGTGGCTTGTTGGACGCCACGAAGGGTATTTTGGGCATCTTCTAGGGTGGCGATCGCATTTGTTGATGGCAAACTTAGGTAATCGGCAAACTCCCTGGTAAATCTCTCCTCCACAGGAAAAATAACGGCATCGACGTTAGTTGGCAACCTGGAAGCGTCAAGATTCCCAAGTGCGGGAGGTGAAATGCGCTGTTGCAAGGAATTAGATATCTGGTTTTGCTCTTGCAAGCTGGGCGAAAACAAAGGATTTGTGCTGGGTGGCTGGTTGACAGCGAGCTCCGGTGTCGGTATCGGTGCGAGATTTATCGGCGCAGCAGCAGGCGCAACCACTGGATTTTGAGTAATTGTTGGTGCTGGTGGCACATTTGAGACTGGTGCTGGATTTTGAGTAATTGTTGGTGCTGGTGGCACATTTGAGACTGGTGCTGGATTTTGAGTAATTGTTGGTGCTGGTGACACATTTGAGACTGGTGCTGGATTTTGAGTAATTGTCGGTGCTGGTGACACATTTGAGACTGGTGCTGGATTTTGAGTAATTGTCGGTGCTGGTGGCACATTTGAGACTGGTGCTGGGTTTTGAGTAATTGTCGGTGCTGGTGGCACATTTGAAACTGGTGCTGGATTTTGAGTAATTGTCGGTGCTGGTGGCACATTTGAAACTGGTGCTGGCGCGGGTGCTGGCGCGGGCGCGGGTGCTGGCGCGGGTGCTGGCGCGGGTGCTGGCGCGGGTGCGGGTGCTGGCGCGGGTGCGGGTGCTGGCGCGGGCGCGGGTGCGGGCGCGGGTGCTGGCGCGGGTGCGGGCGCGGGTGCGGGTGCGGGTGCTGGTGTTGGTGTTGGTGCTGGTGCTGGTGCTGGTGCTGGCGCGGGCTCTGGTGCTGGCGCGGGCTCTGGTGCTGGTGCGGGTGCGGGTGTTGGTACTGGTGTTGGTGCTGGTGTTGGTACTGGTGTTGGTGCGGGTGCTGGTGCGGGTGTTGGTGCGGGTGTTGGTGCGGGTGCTGGTGCGGGTGTTGGTGCGGGTGCTGGTGCGGGTGTTGGTGCTGGTGTTGGTACTGGTGTTGGTGCGGGTGCTGGTGCGGGTGTTGGTGCTGGTGCTGGTGCTGGTGCGGGTGTTGGTGCTGGTGCGGGTGTTGGTGCTGGTGCTGGTGTTGGTGCTGGTGCGGGTGCTGGTGCGGGTGTTGGTGCGGGTGCGGGTGCTGGTGCTGGTGCGGGTGTTGGTGCTGGTGCTGGTGTTGGTGTTGGTGTTGGTGCTGGTGTTGGTGCTGGTGTTGGTGCTGGTGTTGGTGCTGGCGATACTGAAGAAGCCGTAATGTTAATTTGCGTCGGCTGTACTATCTGAGGGCTGGGGCTGAAATAACCTCCCTGTGTAATAACATTTTCCTTCTTTGGACCCCCAGTGGCAATGCTGCCAGCAGTACCGTTGAGTTTGTTATAGTCGGCCCCAACGCTGAAAGGAGTGTTCGAGGCTTCGCCACCGTGGCGAATGGTGATATCTCCACCATTGGCGCTACCAGTAGTGGATGCGGAAATGCTGCAAGCTTGCGACAAGCAATTGTTATCGTTTGTGAAAGTGCCTGTAGCTCGGAAATTACCGCCGGCTGTAATGTCAATCTCTCCTCCGCCTGTTCGGCCTTCGGTGTTGATATGGGTTACTTGGATATCGTTGCGGGCGTTGAGAGTGACTTCGCCACCTTGTTTTTCTTGGGAGTTGGCGTCTATGGACCCTGTTTGAATGCTGCTTGAGGGTGCTGCAATACTAACGTCTCCGGCGTTGCTGGTTTTGTCGATCGACCCTGCCTTGATATTGCCTGTTTCTACTTTTCCGGTACGGCTGGTGACGGTGATGTTGCCGCCTGCGGTGGTGTCGGAATGGGAGTCGAGATCGACAGTGCGAATGTCGCCACTAGCTTGTAGGGCGATTGGGCCGCCTTGGGAACTTGTCAGGTTTCCGCTGACTGTAATGGTGTTGGCTGCTTGAATGTCGATCGCCTGAGCGTTTGCATCTTTTAGTGCCACGTCCCCCGCAGCTAATGCTCGGTTAGAGGCCGTGAGTACCACTTCACCGCTGGCATTGACGCTGATGCCTGTAGCGTTTGTTTCACCAATGCCGGTGAGCAGTTCGGGCAAGGATGCGATCGAGAATGTCGAAGCTGTTGGCGCTGTTCCTGGGCTCGTCGCTGAGGGCGGCTCGATTTCCAAACTCAGCAAATTGCCTCGCTGGCTGACGCGGACTAAATTTTTCCCGATGACTGACGCTACGGTAATTTGACCGCCTGGGGCAGAAAGGCGGCCGGTGCTGACAACTGTGCCGCCCACCAAGGTTAAGTTCTGCCCTGACTTGACTGCTAAGTCGGCTGTGTTGATAATTGCCCCTGCTCGATCGGCCCCAAAAGTAAAGGAATTGGGCGCGCCTGTCAGAGATGCGTAAGTGCTACTACCGACAGCGTTAAACGAGTTTGAACCAAATCCAATAGCGGTGGCGGTGGTTGCTGTAAAAGAAGCCGGCACGTTTAAGCTGGCACTGTTGCCAAATATGATGCCGGATGGATTCATCAGAAACAAGTTAGAATTGCCGCCGGTTACTTGAATTAAGCCGTTAATAATCGAGGGGTTGCCGCCGCCTATGCCCGCTAAAATGTTGCGAATGTTGGGGTTTGATATAAAGTTGGCAATCTGATTTTCCGACAAGCCGAATTCTTTAAAGCTGTGGAAAAGATTTTGTCGATCGCTCGATAATTGTCCGCCTTCTATATCGAAGCGAGTTGGCTGCCCAGGAGTTCCGTTTTGCGCTCCGGGAGTGACGGTAGTACCCGTTGCGTCCGCCGCTGGAACAATTGTTTGACCTTCGGCTTTTGCTTGCCAAAAGTAAAGATTTATTAAGACTATTTGCAGAGCAAGTGCCAGTTTGCTTATTCTTGCTTTTGATAGAAATTTCGACGTTTTTTGAATATTTTTGACGGCTTTCATAGGTTTTTAATGGGTAAAATATATAAATCACAGAAATTCGGTAAAGAAATCGCCTTTTTAGAAAAAACTTGGGTTGATGGCTGTGTCACTAAATATCTGCACATCTGTGCTGTGTCTGGTCAATGTGCGTAGAAGATTGGAAATCCACCCCTCATTTTCAGAGGGGTATTAGTGAGTTATTCTGTGAGTCTTATTGCTAAGTAAGCTTGACCTGGTAAATGTTCACGTTCCCTTGTTAGGAAAGCGATACGCTTTATCAACCTGTTTACTCGTTCCTTAATCGCCTTCGACACTGCATAATGCTGGTGTTTACATCACGGTGTTATGACCAGATGAAAGTGGTCAGTTAAGACGCTTGACGGCAGGTTCCCATGTTGTACAGGTGCTGACTAGAAATGCCAATATCTGCATAGGTTTTTCGGAACAGTTGAAGACGCTATATTTATGAAGCAACCGGGTTCCTGAGTGCAAGTGCATTTAGGAGTCAATGGGTAGAATTTGCCTCTGCTTTTGCAATTTTCTCAGCGTATCTTCTCCACATTCTAAATATAACTTGAAATGCCTAGGCTCTGTATCTTCCGCATGACATATTAATAAAAAATAACAAAAACGGCTTTTCTAGAGGCTATCCGACGCCTAGAAGCCCGGTTTTTTAAATATTATTGATAGTCTGAAGGAAGGATGGGGGTTCAAAAACTAGGTTTCTGCGTCCAAGACTGACCGGGAAACATCCCAAAATATTTTATACACAACAAAAAAAACTATATGCTTGCCGAAAATTAAAATTATGGAAAGAAGAAATGAGAAGGAGTCAAAAGAAAGAATTCAGAAGGTAGAATACCCCCTGCCTCAAGTGATAGTTAAGGGTCACGGAAAGAATTTTTGTGATCCACGATTAAAATCGGGGCTTTAAACCTCGATTCTCGATCCTGTCGCACAGAATCCCTTCTGGATTCTGGCTGCTGAATTCTTCTTCAGTAAGTCAAATTGTTAGAGTATTCAGAAACCCGGTTTATTTAAAAAACCGGGTTTTTGGGTTTATTTGTGTGAGGTTTTGTGAAGTAAAACTCCTTAAATCCGGCTCTATTTCCTTCTTGCAGTCAACTCCACTATTGCGAATTTTGAGCTGCTGCTTTTCGGTTTTAATCGATCGCCCTGTGGGTGTTTAAGGGGGTGTGCAGGCGGATTTGTGGCAGGATTTAAGAGTTAATTGGGTGAAGTTTGGACAGTGGGCGAGGGGCTGGGTGAAGCAGAGCGCGGTGAAGCAGGGCGCGGTGAAGGATTTGCAGAAGGAGTGGATGGGGTGGATTTTTTGAGACCGACAAAAGCGTCATAACGGGTGGTACGATCGCCAATGACGGCCGCTGTAACGCCGATCGACCGCGTGGCGTCTATCCACATTTTTTGGTTGGGAGGAAACTCCGGCAAAGCTAGGTTTTTCGGGTTAAACGCACTCTCGGTGTCAATGAAGAAATTGCCGTTGTGGGGTTTAAGTTCCGATCGGACAGTTTTCTGGAACAGTTCGCTGCTTAAAAGCGGACTTTTCGGTTCCGGAATGATCGAATCAACCACGGGAGCTCCTACTGTCATAAACGCTACATTGTTCATCCAGCCCCGAGTTACCGTAATCCCTCCAAAGGGCGATGTCCATTTAATCGCCGGTTTGCCACCGACTTGAATTTCCTCCACTCTAAATCCTTTACTTTTCATGGTTTCATCAAGCTGTTTCAGGGATTTGTTCGCTGCGCCCTGGTTGTTTGTTTCCACCATAAATACAAATCCGGCCGCAAATTTGTCTCTGGGATTCTGGGCGGGCGCTGGTATTAATGATAAAGAAAATTCTCCCGCCATCCAGTTCATCAAGTCTTTATCTAAATCCAAGCCGGTAGTGGATTTTAAACCTGTGCGTAAAACTTGGGGATTAATTGGGGAAATCGGGTTTGCATCGGCTCCTAATACGTAGTCTTGCCACAAACGCTGCAAGTTGCCGCCGGATACCATCATTATTGTATTGTTTGGCAGGCGGTTAACCATTTTTAGAGCATTGTTTTCTACTGCTATCCTTCTGGTAGAATCTGGTTTTAGCCAAGAGACTGATTTGAAGGCAATTCCTTCTACATCCAGCGTCGCTGTGGTGGCAAATCCCTGATTTTGTTGCAGTTTTTCGAGGCTTTCTGGCGAAATTTCACGGGCTGAGTTGGCGGCGGCATAGGCGGTGGCAACGGGCATATTGACGTAGATTTGACCGAAAGCGCCCGGACTTTTTATTTTGTCTATGGCGTCTGCATAGCCAGGGGTTTTTGCGAGGGAAGGTTCGCCTTTGTAGGTGTCGATTATTCTGTCTGTAGCGCTAGGATCTGTGGTGACTGCTAGATAACTTGTGCCGAGTACCGCGACGGAGAAATTGCGATCGGGTACGCCTTGAGTTTCTGTGACTTGCACACCTTTATAATTACGCTCAACAATTTTTCCTTGGCTGAGGGGTCTGGATTTTGCTAATAATTCTTTGGCTTTGATCGGGTTGGCAATTGGCAGGATAATTGCCACTGACTGTTGAATTGGCGGAGATGGGGGCGCGTTGGGTGCCGGCGAGGGGGCTGGTATAGCTATTTTGTTGCGGAGAAAGGCTACCATTGCTGTGTTACCAACCCAGGGTTGAATGTCTTGCTGGTAGGCGTAGCCGTTGCTTGTGAGCAGGCGATCGCGCATTTCCGTTAAAAACCTCTCAAACGAAGCTTTTGACTCCGGCGTGCCAAATTCTCGCAGTCTATTCCACTGCGATTCATCGGTGGTGATGGATAGGGCCATCATCGTGTCTTGCGGGACAACCGTTGCCCCCGGCGGCAAATCTTTGGCGGGCCCACGGGAAATGACGAGGTAGTAGGTGACAAAGCCTAAACCGATCAGAAGTGTGGCGGCTCCGATCGTAAACAGCAGGGAAGATTTATCTTTCTTAAACATTATTCGTAAGGTTCGGGTGCTCGCAACATCATAAATTATATTGGGCATGGGGCATGGGGCATCGGGCATCGGGCATCGGGCATCGGGCATCGGGCATCGGGCATTGGTAATTTGTTGTTTTTTATTTGTTATTAGAAAAACTACTAACCAGTAACCACTAACCACTATAGTCCTAGACGCAGAAACCCTTTTTTTACTAAATACTGGATTTGAGCGTTGAATCCTGGTAAAAAACCTGGTTTCTTTGGTATTTACGCATAAGTCCTACACTAACTACTTCCGATGCCCAATTCCCAATTCCCAATTCCCGATGCCCAATTCCCAATTCCCGATGCCCGATGCCCAATTCCCAATTCCCTGATGTTAGTTTCTGGCCTTAAAGTCTTTAAAGATTGTTTGAAACGAGTACATCAGTCGATGGACATCGTTTGTGGCTCTCGGAAAAATGTTAAGTTCCCATTTTTTGCGAGCGGTAGTTAGCAGTTTCGCTACGGATTGGGAGTAACTGTTAGAAATGAAATAGCTGCCACCTTCGTAGCGAATGTCTGATGCTAAGCCGATAAAAGCACCGGCCATTTCTAGTTTAAGTTCTGAGGTGCTGTGTTCCGATTTTACTGCTAAAATCACCTGCGAGTGCCGGGGTTCGCGGTTGAGCAAGCGGCAGATATTTGCTTCTTTTTGGTACAAAATTAACACGTTGCAGTTGTGCAGAACTCCGGCTCTACCTTGGACTTTTACTCCTAGGTGAACTTCCAGGGCTGGTTTGTCGGGAAATTCCACAACAGCATGAGTGTATGGATGGGCAGTTCCGTGGATTTTTCCCGCCGTTTTTCTAAATGTTAAATATTTCGGTGTTTCGTCGTCTAAAACATTGTTGTAATAAATTGTACCGCCTTCATTAGCCACAGCTTTTAGCAGAATAGTGAAGAGGTAAGTATCAAAAATTCTGGATTGTTCTGCCGCTGTGTTAAAATCGGGATCGATCGAGCTTTTTAATTTGCTTTTAATTTCGGAATTGATGGCGTAGTTGCTGGGCCCAGAGGGCAGTTTTTCCAGCAATTGCTTGAGGGCGATCGCCTGTTTGTGACGGGGGGCTGTGACGCTGGAAGTAAACTCGATTGTTTTGGCAGTTTCGGCACCTGAATTGGCAAAGGTAATTTTTGTGCCGAGGGGAGAAGTTTCTGATTCTACTTTTAAGAAATAAGCAATTTCGTCTTCCATTTCGGAAGTGTTGACCGTCGCTTGTTCGACAGCATTAATTAACAGCAAAAGTTGTTCTTTTGCGGTATAATCTTCTATCTTGAGCAGAGGTGTTTTTCTTTTGAGCGATCGCTCTTCAATTACTTTGCCTATCTCTACAGTATCCGCTACTTGTTGAACTACCCAACCAAAATTAAACTCATCCAGAATTGCCGCCAGTTCTTGATAGAGTTTGGCGTACTCGATCTCGTCCATAATTGTTTCTGCGCTGCACACTATTCTGATTATACAAGCAGATTTGATTTTTTGGTCAATGGCTGTTGAACAACTACCCAGATTGCCTGTAATGGCGGATTGGCCGAGTGTTCGAGTGTTCGAGTGGGAAAATCTTTGTCTTGGCCCAACATCCATCGGTTACATAGGTTAAATCCCGTACACTGCTGGTTGCCGAACTTGCTGCTGCTTGAGAGAGACAATTGGGAGATGATACTAAACGGCAGTTTCATAAACTTTTCTTGACATTAAAGACATCTTGTCCAAAAAAACACGGTGTTTTTGTCCTTTCGCGGTCTGTGACTGGTAAAATAAGTATTAATGTTGGCACTCCTGACTCGCTCCCTGGCTATGTACGCCCTGAAGCTAGAACTCAAACTCAACAATGCTGAACGTACCCTAATGGCGCGACACGCTGGTTACGCTCGGTTTTGCTACAACTTGGCTTGTACCCTGTACATGGGCGTGATGGACATCAAAGTCAGCCTTACCCGAAAGATTGCCGAAATAAAAAAAACCTTCACCAACTTCATCAAAAAACAACCAGAATATCAATGGACTAATACTTTATCATCCCGCGTTTATCAAAACGCTTTCATTGCCTTCAATAACGGCCTCGAACGCTTTTTCAAAGGGGGGAGCGGGTTTCCTAATTTCAAACGCAAGAAGTCCGGGGACTCCTTTACCGTAGACAGCAGCAATGGGCCAATATTTCAGATGGCTGGCAATCGCATAAAAATTCCCACATTGGGAACGTTTCGTCTGAAAGAAGCTATCGGGTACAACTGTTGTTCTCAAACATTTACCATCAGCCGTACTGCGGATAAATGGTACGTCAGTTTTACCATAAAAGCGGACAAAATCCCCCCTTTATATCACTCCGTATCTGAACCGATAGGCATAGATTTAGGAGTATCCACCTTTGCCACCTTGAGTGACGGTACGGTATACCAACTGCCAGATTCCCTAAAAACAGCGAAAATCAAGCTAGGGAAACTACAGTACCGCCACCGTCACCAGCAATTAGGAAATAGAAAAGTTGGTATCAAAACCTCGAAAAACGCTCGGAAATTTTATCGAAAGCTTGCTAAAAAACACGCCGATATTGCCAATAGACGGCGAGATTTCTTACAGAAAACAACGACAGAAATCAGCCAAAAGTACGCTCACATTTGCATCGAAGATTTAAATATTTCTGGCTTGGCAGCAAATCACAAACTGGCTGCTGCAATTTTACATTCAGGGTTTTATGAATTTCGACGAGAACTCACTTATAAATCTCCCATCTACGGCACTGTTGTCGAAGTGGTAGATAGATGGTATCCTTCATCTAAAACTTGCTCAAAGTGCGGTAACATTCAACCGATGCCACTTTCGGAGCGAGTGTTTGTTTGTGAGGCTTGTGGTAACAGTTGTCATCGAGATTTGAATGCCGCAATTAATTTAGCGTCGGTCTCAAGAGATAGAGTAAGGATGGCTAGTCCTGAATTCACGCCTGTGGAGTAGAAGGAGCCGACTCCCTACGTAGAAGCAGGAAGTAAGTTTTAAGTGTCCGAGATGTTAGTCTTGTCCGCTTTATGTCAATCTTATGTAGCAGTAAGCTATTCTACGACATTTGTAGCGATCGAACTATGGCAACTATCAACGACAACTACCTTAAACTCAAAGCTGGCTACCTGTTTCCTGAGATTGGGCGCAGGGTGAAAGCCTTTGCAGAGGCGAATCCCGAAGCGCCCATCATTCGGCTGGGGATTGGCGACGTGACTGAACCACTACCGGCTGCTTGTCGCCAAGCGATGGTGGCGGCGGTGGAAGAAATGGGTTCGCGGGATACCTTTAAAGGATACGGCCCGGAACAAGGTTATGAGTGGCTGCGGGAGAAAATTGCCGAGCACGATTTCAAGTCGCGGGGATGCGATGTTGATGCTTCGGAAATCTTTATTTCTGATGGTTCTAAGTGCGATTGCGGCAATATTCTCGATATCTTTGGCAACAACAATACGATCGCAGTTACAGATCCAGTTTATCCGGTGTATGTAGACACTAACGTGATGGCTGGACACACGGGAGATGCGAACGAAAATGGCGAATACGGCGGCTTAGTTTACCTGCCAATTACAGCGGAAAACAATTTTACTGCCCAAATTCCCACCGACAAAAAAGTCGATTTAATTTACTTGTGTTTTCCGAATAACCCGACGGGGGCAACTGCAACTAAGGAACACTTGCAAGCTTGGGTAAATTATGCTAAAGCTAACGGTTCGATTATTTTCTTCGATGCGGCCTACGAAGCGTATATTACCGATCCGAGTTTACCGCATTCTATCTACGAAATTGAAGGGGCGCGGGATTGTGCGATCGAATTTCGTTCTTTTTCCAAAAATGCTGGTTTCACGGGTACTCGCTGTGCGCTGACAGTTGTACCGAAGACTTTGACTGGAAAAGCAGCAGATGGTTCCGATGTCGAAATTTGGAAGCTGTGGAACCGCCGCCAATCTACTAAATTTAACGGAGTTTCTTACATCGTGCAGCGCGGTGCTGAGGCCGTTTATTCTGAAGCTGGCAAGGCACAGATTCAGGCATTAGTCAATTTTTACATGGAAAATGCTGCGATTATTCGCGAGAAATTGACAGCCGCAGGAATCGAGGTTTTTGGTGGCGAAAATGCACCTTATGTGTGGGTGAAAACGCCTCACGGTTTGTCGAGTTGGGATTTCTTTCAGAAGTTGCTGGAAACTTGCAATGTGGTGGGAACTCCGGGTTCTGGTTTTGGTGCGGCGGGTGAGGGTTATTTCCGCATTTCGGCGTTTAATAGTCGGGAGAATGTGGAAGAAGCGATGAGACGGATTGTGGAGAAGTTTAAGATGTAAAAGGGCGAGAGATAAATCTTTTTGGGGCCGGGTTCTTCGGCCCACCCCATAAGAAAATTGATCTCTTCTGGAACAGGCATCTTGCCTGTTCATGCAAATGCTGAAAAATGTGAGTTATAATCAGCTTACTGCCGAATTTTCAGGCAGCCACTCCACAAATTCCTCGAAGTTTACGAGCTTGGGTAAAGTTAGAGTTATAGGTTTTCATAATTACTGATAATATAAATTATATCTCTATCCATCTGCGTTTATCTGCGTGCATCTGCGGTTACAAACTCCCAATCTGCCAGTAGTGCCAGATTCAGACAATTTAAAATACTGGATTTAATCGGGCGCTTTTCATCCCAAAATACGATCGCTGAATAAAAGTTAATCGCCGCCGGTGAATTCAAAAGCTCAAAAGTTTGACGCGCAACTCCCTCGTCGTCAAAGCCGAGAAAGTAAACAGTATCATCAAAAACCACAGGTTTATCAGCTATTTCACCGATCAACCTAAAATCCAGTTTTTTATAAAGCCCGCAAATCGCAATTTTCCAAAGTTTGAAGGTATAATCGCCAACTCCAAAAATCGAAAATCGAGGGTTGTTTTGATAAATTTTGCTTTTTCGATTATCTAAATATTGCCCGCAATCCTCCAGATAGCGCCCGGTTTTAGGAGCTATTTTTTTGATATTTTCAGTTGACTCCCCGATAAATTTTTGAGTAATGAGCATATATCGATCGGTAGCATTAATTCGATTTTGAGCAACACCAGAGCCTTTGATTAGCGGAAACAGATAAGTGTCCTCAATATCGACAACTTCTCCGAATGTATTTACAAAATAATTGTCTATTTTGCGAAACTCCATCACGTTAGAACAGTCGTGCTTTACACCAGATCGCCATTTTGTCCCTGAATTCACAGCATATAAATTACTCAATTTACTGAAAGAATTTATATCCTTAACCAAGAGATTGTTGTGATATCCAATTCGGTGACAGTCTGAAGTTTCTAAACTGCTAAATACATCGCAGAAGTAGTTGCGCGAATGAGCATCAAATTTGCAGACTAACAAACAAGCATCAACATTTGCATCAAAATATTTTTTAGCATCTATTTTGTAAGTTGCACAGTCAGCCAGATTGAGTTTTTGAGAGTGAAGGTAATTCAATAACTTTCTAGCAGTCGAAGTCTTGCAAAGCATCGCTAGATCGGCATCGCGCTTTTGCAGCCATTGCACCGCCTGAATCAGCATCCATTCTGAGATATCGAAGTTACTCTTACCTGTGAGAGCATCTAAGCCCCTGTGATTTTGAAAATTGTTTTTCTTAGGTAAATTTCCGCTACCAATAGTTCCTTGTTGCGAGTTGGTCACCCATGGAAAGTTGCCGAGTACAAGCAGTCGAGTGCTACATCGATCGAGTAATGATTTCCAATTAAAATCAAAGAAATCTCCGTGCCAAATATCGCATCTCTGATCCTGAAATAATTGCTTATTTAGTCTGACTTCTTTTAAGTAATTTTGATTTATTTCAACCCCGATAATTTTGGCTGCGGATGGAAACGAACGTGCAGCAGCTTGAATAAAATTACCGATACCGCACGTCGGCTCAATTATGGTGCCAGGATTGACATTAAGTTCTACTAATTTTCGACATACCATCTCGGCTAATGCCGGCGGTGTCTGAAAATCGCCGTATTCTAGTTTGGTTTTGCGATTGTTAGAACTCATTGGTTAGATTTATAAACTGCGATAACACCTTCCTGTTGTCCGGCACGCTCAATGACCCTTCCATACTGAAGTCGCCATTGCAACGCATTAGAAATGGTCAAATAACCTTGCAAGGGTGGGTTTCTCAGTATTTCGTCTGCAATGTTACCTGCTTCAATTTCGTCAACAGGTAGATTTTTGTCAAACATGAAAGCAAGCAAATCATCTTTATTGCCTTCGTTATCTAAAATATAGCGAATTCCACGGGTCATTTGAAAATCTGCTGTTCTTTCGGCACTAACGTAAATTGTATGCAAAATATTCAGCGTTGCAGTTCGGATGGTACTGTTGTCTGTCTTTTCGTAAACAAAGATAATCAGTGAATATCCCAGCCCAAAAATCTTTTGCCTTGCAGATTTGAAAGGACATGACGACTGCGGTTGCCTAACACTTGTTACCTTCACGTCAACCAATATCCCTGGGAAATCGATGCCGCTTGCTGAATTGCCATCTATAAATTCATATTGCTGCTTGAGATAGAGTCTGAACTTTTGCTCCAAATATGTTCCAACAGCCTTTCCGTCTGTGATTCCGTAAAGCAGAGGTTCCGGGTGTTGAGACTCGGCTGCTGAAAATATTGCCGCCTCAGAACAAAGAATTTCTACGGTCAGAGTTGTCATTTTGATGAACCACCACATTTTTAATTGGCTGAGAAGGTAAACAGTATCATTATTATTTGCCACTCTTAATATTCTATCGATCGCCCTCGCTGGGAAAACCAAATTGGTCTGGTAATTCAGCAGAGGTAATTTGCAGAATCTCTAGCAACTTCTTGTATTGAACAGGCGTTAGCTTCGGTACAGATCGCCCCGATTCCCAGTTCCTTACCGTCGCTTCCGTAACGCCAAGTGCTTCTGCTAGCTGCTTTTGAGTCATAAACCGCTGAACTCTCAGTCGCATTAGGGGCGATCGCTGGGCTCTTTCTGAGATTTCCATAGGCTATTTGTTACTTTATGTTAAATAATGCACGGTTTTATTAAATACGTTGACGTATACCGTTATTTAATTTACGCTTTTAGCAATAGAGATTAGACAGCACCAGAACCGCAACTTGTGCTGTAGGGGAATTGCTGTCTTTTCTTCAACTTGTTATTGTACGCGGTTTTACCGTTACAAAGCATCAAACCTATCCAAAATTATTAGTCAAAGCTATGTTGCAAGATTCATCATCGAACCAAACATCGCCCAATGTTTTAACCAACCAAACCTTTGAGGCCGATCGCGAAGCAGTCCGTCACGTCATCATCGGTTCGCCGCTGGGGGTACGCCGAACTATCCACCAACTGCACGCATTGCGCTACGAGGAAGCTGTTCGTTGGACTCATCCGATCGCCATTCCCGACAATCGAATCATTATTACACCCGATCAGGGAGAAATCATGAGTCTTTTAGTCAAATTAATCCGCTTACAATGAAGTCATAAATGTGCGATCGCTCTTTCTAGAATTGAGTCAAAAGTGCGATCGCGATTATTCAGCCATCTCGTACCATCCAAACCAGCATTCCCAAAATTTCGTCCACCGGAGGCAAGGCATAGTCATTAAGATCGATCGATACAATTTTTTCCTCTAGTTTGAGAAATCGCCACTGCGTGCCGTTGCTGACACTGCCATAAATAACTGAAATTGGTTTCCCCTTCGCTTCATTAAACTTCTGCATTGCCACCATTTCTGCAACGCACTGTCCAATTCCTGTCTTCAAATCGGCTTTTTTAGCCTCAACAACCGCCACTGCGGGTGCTTCAATCTCCAGCATTTCGGGAGAACGACTAATCAAATAATCACAAATCCCGTTTAGTCCAATTTCATAATCAACCGTAAAGTCTTCCCCCGAAAACAAGCTAATATTCTGCTGCAAAATCTTCCTGACTTCCAGCAGTACCGGAGTAATAATCATTTCCGAGCGAGCTTTTTCGCTACCTGTGGCCACAGCTACGGGTAAACTATTTGCCAAAAAATCTGTCAGGGTTGCACTCGGAGCGATCGGAGTTATTTGCGGTAGAAATCGCGGCCCTTCTACAGTTGTCAATCCAAAGGCTTGTTTAACTTTGATAATTGAGGTAAACTCGCTATAAGACATCGCTCAATTTATCCTACTATTTATTACTGCCACATTGTCAACCCCTAAAGGTCGATAAATTGTATCTCTTTGCTGATAACTCCGCCCCAAAGAACGAATCGCATTTTGCAAATCTTCCACAGATTGACAACTGCCGCCCACCGCACCGGCCATCGTTGTAATGTGTTCTTCCATCAATGTACCGCCGATGTCGTTGCAGCCCCATTTCAGCGCTTCTGTAGCTCCATCTAAACCTAATTTTACCCAACTCGGTTGGTGATTGGAAATCAAATTGCCTAAGAAGATTCTCGATACAGCGGTGAGTAACAATGTATCTGCTAAAATTGGTTGGTCGCGGCCGACTCGACTCCGCAAAGGAGCCGGTGCTTGCTGTCCGACAAATGGTAGTAAAATAAATTCTGTGATGCGTGCCCGATAGTTTTGGTCGATCGCAGTTTGTTGGAGCGATCGTACTTTTTCTAAATGCAAAACCTGCTGTTCGGCTGTCTCAATATGCCCGCACAGCATCGTACTCGTTGTCGGCAAACCCAGACTGTGAGCAGTTCCCACAATTTCCAGCCAAGTTGCCGAATTTAGTTTTTCCGGGCAAATCACCCGTCGCACAGAATCGTCGAGAACTTCCGCTGCGGTTCCCGGCATCGAACCAACTCCCGCATCCTGCAAAGCCGAAATTACATAGCTGAAACTAAGATTATCTCCTCTGGCAATAAATTCTATTTCTTGCGGCGAAAAAGCGTGCAAGTGCAACTGAGGAAACTTATCCTTAATAGTTTTCACCAATTGCAGATAATAAGGTAAAAATGCGCCGTTCAGCTTAGCTTGAAGATTTAAGCCACCCTGCATACAAATTTCCGTTGCTCCCCGCTGCACTGCATCAGTTGCCTTTTCCTGAATTTGAGCTGCATCTAACCAAAAAGCGCCCTCATCTCCCTCGTCGCGGCGGAATGCACAAAAACTGCAATGCTGCTCGCAAATGTTAGTAAAATTAATATTCCGATTGATAACGTAGGTGACAGTATCTCCTGATTGTTGGCGGCGGAGCAAGTCAGCGGTTGTTTGAATAGAAGCTCGCGCGTCTGGCTCTGTTTGCTGCAAAAGTACCAAGGCTTCTGCAGAAGAGATGTTATAACCTTGTAAAGCTCGATCGAGAATTGCATCCACAGTTTTCTTTTTAACTCAGCTACAGAATTACTGACTAGAATTAAGGCGTTTTTATATTTTAACTAATCAATTATGGAGGAACGATATTTTACAATCTCAAGTGCTACCAAACTATTCTTAACTTTCTGAACACTCAAATTATGGGCAGCTACCAACCAAATCAGGTCTTGCCAGTACCGTCGGGGCCTTTGCAAATTCCTGCTATACAGACTTTCGGTTCAACTTTTGTAAACGCAGGCACACCGCCAATTTATTTTTCCCTGGTAATTCCCACGTACAACGAGCGCAGGAATATCCAGAGTATTGTGGAAAAATTGAGCCAATTGCTCGATGGTATCCTTCCCGGCAACTACGAATTAATTGTAGTCGATGACGACAGCCCCGATCGCACCTGGGAAGTCGCCCTGTCCCTGACACCGGAATATCCGCAATTGCGGGTAATGCGCCGGGAAGAGGAGCGGGGACTTTCCACAGCGGTAATTCGCGGATGGCAGGTCGCTCGCGGTGAGGTTTTGGGCGTCATCGATGCCGACTTGCAGCATCCCCCGGAGACGCTGTTGCAGCTTTTAGCAGAAATTCAGCGGGGAGCAGATTTAGCTGCTGCCAGTCGTCACGTGGGCGAGGGTGGGGTGAGCGACTGGAGCGTTGTCAGGCGATTTTTATCGCGGGGCGCTCAAACCGTGGGGTTGGTGATTCTGCCGGGAGTGGTGGGCCGAGTTTCCGATCCGATGAGTGGCTATTTTATGGTGCGCCGCAGTTGCATAGCCGGCAAAACCATGAATCCTGCTGGTTACAAAATATTGATTGAAGTGCTCGGCAGGGGGGACATCCGCTGGATTGGAGAAGTTGGTTACGTGTTTCAGGAGCGGCAAGAAGGCGAGAGCAAAGTTACCTGGAAACAGTATATTGACTATTTGCGACATTTGCTTCGGTTGCGGCTTGCCCGCTGGCCGATGGGCCGATTCCTGCGGTTTGGCGTGGTTGGTTTCAGCGGTGTGTTTGTCGATATGGGAGTTTTTTGCCTGCTGCGGACTGTCCTTGGTTTGGGGCTGACTCGCAGTGCAATCTTTTCTGCTGAAGTGGCAATTATCAATAATTTCTTGTGGAATGATTTATGGACTTTTCGTGATATTTCTAAGCGGCAGCCTGGAAAGCGCCAGCGCTTGAAACGGCTGTTGAAATTTAATGTGATTTGTTTGATTGGCTTGATTATAAATGTGCTGCTGGTGAATCTGCTGTTTAATGTTTTTAAGGTAAACGAATATTGCGCTAAGTTGATTGCGATCGCGACTGTGACTCTGTGGAATTTCTGGATCAATATGAAACTGAGTTGGCGGGTGACGGACGTTCAAAAATAGCTTTTAGTTTGGTTAGTTGTTAGTTCTTATTAGAACTGACAACTAACCACTGCCAACTGCCAATTGCCAACTGCCTTTAGATGACTGAATTAATGATTAAGAACAAACAACTGTTGTTGCTATTTCTATGGACTGCGATCGCCTTTATTTTGCGCTTTGCCAATTTGGACTTGAAACCGCTGTGGACGGATGAGTTTTCTACTCTAGTGTTTAGTTTGGGCAACAGTTTTCGCGGTGTGCCGATCGATCGCGCGATCGACCTTTCTACATTATTACAACCCCTACAATTGCGCCCCGATGCTGACACAGCCGACGTGCTCCGGAATTTGCTGCTAGAAAGCAATCATCCACCAGTGTATTTTATGCTCGCCCACTGGTGGATGCGACTGTTTGGGCCGACCGAGGATAGTTTAGTTTGGATAGGGCGAGCTCTTCCTGCATTATTGGGCGTGATTTCAGTTCCAGCTATCTACTTTTTGGGGAAATTTGCTTTTAGTTCTCGTTTAGTCGGTCAATGTGCAGCCGCGATGATGGCAGTTTCTCCCTACGGCATTTATCTCGCTCAAGAAGCTCGCCATTACACTTTAGGAATCTTATTAGTTATTGCCTCTCTTTTTTGCTTGACATTAGCTGCAACAAAGCTGCAACAGCGCGCTCCTCTCCCTATTTGGGCGGTGCTACTTTGGGTAGTTGTTAATTGTTTAGGGATTGCCGCTCACTATTTTTTTACACTGACTTTGTGCGCGGAAGCAATAGCATTAATTGCGGTAATCTGGCAGCAGTTTAATGGAAATTTGCCAATTGACAACAGCCAGCAGCCTAATATTTGGCAATTTCAAATTGTTTGGCGGTTTTTCGCAGTAGCGATCGGTACTTTAGCTGGCGGTTTAGTTTGGTTGCCGGTATTTTTGTCCAATAAATACGGCAGCGAACTAACTAATTGGATTGTCAGCGGCGATCGCACATTTTTAAATTGGATCGCGCCGATTTTTCAAGCTTTAGCTGGATGGATCACTGTCATCTCTCTGCTGCCGGTGGAATCGCCAAATTTGGTAGTAGTAGTAGCATCGGCGATCGTAATGACAGTATTTTTTATATTGGTGCTTCCCATCCTGTTTAGCGCTCTTAAAAAGTCCTTAACAGCGCCCGATACTCGTTTAGGTACTGTTATTTTCGGCGGATTTGTGCTAGGAGCAATTTTCCTATTTTTCAGCTTTGCATATATTCTCGGCATTGACCTAACTCGCGGGGCTCGATACAATTTCGTCTACTTTCCGGGAGTAATATTGCTTTTAGGAGCAACCTTGGCGGTTGTTTTTAACACACCTACAGCAAAAAGTCAATGGTTTAATTTACGGGCGATCGAAGTTCCGGGCAAAAAAGCAGTGGTGCTAATTTTAGCAATGGGTTTTTTTAGCGGTGTCACAGTAAATTCCAATCTCGGCTATCGCAAATATTACAAACCCGATATTTTAATTCCAATTATGCGTGAAGTATCGAAAGTTCCCGTGTTAATTGCTACTACTCAAAAGACTCATGTAGAAATAGGAGAGTTGATGGGGATAGGGTGGGAATGGGAAAGAAGTTCGACAACTGATTTTGTAGCGGATGTAACGGATGTTAGGAAGAAAGAAGAAGTTAAAGCCTTTGATTCTCCGCTGTTTCTTTTAGCTAATCAGAGAAGGGATGCACCGGAAATCGCAGCAGGGACACTTGACAAAACACTCAGTCAATTAGAACGCCCGCTAGATTTGTGGTTGGTTAATTTTCGCGTACCTGTGAATCTAGAAGGACAAAAGTGTCAGGTTGAATCGCGCGATTTACCTGCGGTGGATGGGTATGAATATCAAGTTTATCATTGTTCTAGCTCATAGGTAAGTCTTAGGGGATGGGTCGGGCGAGCGCAAATTCCCGATTTGCCCGATCGCATAATCGCTGCTTCTGCTTTGTATCTTAACGTGCCAGTGTAGTCGCGATCGCCGGATTCAATTATCAAGTATCGACACAATTTGGTAAAGCCGAAATTTCTATATTCTTCTGGTAGGAAGAAAGTAGTTTTCAATCTTTCCTCACACTATCGGGCACGCCCACGGCCGAAATACCCGATATCGCCTTTAAGTTTTGACACCGAATCAACTCATTAAAATCCAAACTGCGCCCTTCAATTTGCGCCACAGCCTCGATCGCCCCAAGCAAATGTCCGGCCGCTTCCGCTTCGTTGTAACCACGCCTTCCCGCTACTCTAATCGCCCCCTCGTCAGCATCTAACTCTACTTGGGAACTGCGGTTGTCGCGCCAAATTCGAGTCATGGCGAGTCCCGTCAAACCGCCCGCGATCGCAGTGCCGATCGCATCTCCCTGCAACAATTCTACAACAGTCCCGACAATTCCCGCCAGAGCTGCACCTTGATAAATATCCGGTTTAAACCACTTAAAATTGCACAGAAAACTTACATTCCGCAATAGCAGTAAATCCCGCTGCGGCTTAGATAGCAGCCGCCACAAATCAAAATTAATATAAATCGGGCGCGATTGATTCCAAGGCAAAGGAAACTCGCAGTCAATTACCGTTGATTGTTGGGGTTTATTAATAATTTTACACGTCATGCGACCGGAAGCGGGCATCACATCTAACAGGCGACGAATTTCTGGGTCGGGATTCATAAATTTTAGGGTAATTGATAATTGGTAATTGGTGATTGCATCTGCATAAAAAACAATAATATCTATCAGCGGCTTGTAGGGGCTGGTTTTACCGAAAATAATTGCCTAAAACCTACAATTTCGTAAACCCGCCCCCACCCAATCGCTAGTTTTATAGCAATCCTAAATCATTTGTGAATTTCTTACTCCCTCCCCTTAGTAAGGGGAGGGTTGGGGTGGGGTCAAAAATTTACGACTCCTGCAAGGATTCCTATACATACAATATTTGTAGATAATTGACAATCTTAGGACTTATGCACGGGTAGCCAGAAACCGGTTTTTTTGCTGATAAGATGCGTTACAGCCACAGATTTGGTGGAAAAACCCGGTTTCTTGGGTCAGAGTGCGTCAATAACTGATTTTATCGAAATCAAAGTTGATGTAGGTTATGGGTTGTGTGGGGGCGGGTTTATGTAGATTTTTGACGGGAGTTAAATATGGTTCGTAAAACCCGCGCCTACAAATCCATAGAAGATAATTAAGGGTTTTTCTTGGAGGCAGGAGAGGGAGATTCTTGATCTCTGGGAGTCGCTTTTTCGGTATTACCAGAAGGTTTTGGACTGACAATAGCTGGGGCAACTGACGGCTTTGAATTTGCGGCTGGGGATGCCGGTGATTTTAGAGATTCAGGGGCTGTTAGCGGGGCAGCAGGGGCTGTTTTAGCGCCTAAAATGCTGGCATCTCCAGTGTCGAAGGTTCCAGCGATGCAAGCGATCATCATTGTGGCTAAGGTGCCGACAAATAATGCTTTCCAACCGAGTTCGGAAATGTCTTTGCGGCGGGATGGAATTAGGGCGATCGTGCCGCCGACAAATATGCCGACGGAGGCTAAGTGGGCAAAGCCGGATAGGGCGTAACTGACAATTAAAACTGTACGATCGCTCACCAGGCCTTTTGCGCCCGCTTCTGCTAAACTTTGATAGGGCGGAATCGCTGTTTCTAACAACCTACGACCGATGATTACTGAGGCTTGCCAAGAGTCCTCAAGAAAGACTCCTGTTAATAGTGTCAGGGGATAAAATAAGACTCCCATAATGTTGGCTAAGGTGACAACTTTGAACAAGTCACCAATTGGGCCGGGCAAAATTGCCAGCCAACCAAAGAATTGATTGATTAAGGAAACTAAGCCTAAGATTAAAATCAAAACAGCGGCAATTGCTACTGCCATTTTTACACCGTCCAATGCACCAATTATCGCTGCATCTAAAGGGCTGACTCGTTCGATGGGTTCTCCCCCAACAGTCTCTTGTTTGAATTCTTCGCGCTCCCTGTCCGAAATTTCTTCGCCCACAAACTCGCGGCCTTTAGGCTGCCGTTCTTCCTTGGGAATGCCACCCATTGTTAGGGGCACGCCTGTTTCTGGTACTAAGATTTTGGAGAGGACAAAACAAGCGGGAATGGCGATAATTGAGGCGGAAACTAAGTGTCCTAAAATATTGGGAAAAACTGGCTTGAGAAAGCTGACGTAAATTGCTAAAGTTGAAGAAGCCGCAGTCCCAAAACAGCAAGAGAGGATTGCACAAAGTTCGGAACGAGTCATTTTGGGCAAATAAGGCTTGACGACAATTGCCGCTTCAATTCCTACGAAAATATTGGCCGCACCGCTGAGGGCTTCCGCGCCGCTCAACCGCATTGTCATGTAAAAGATTTTGGCAAAAAGTTCGGTGATAATTTGAATCACGCCGATGTTGTATAGCAAGGCCATGAGGCCAGAAAAAAAGATGACTGTCGGTAAAGCTCGAAAGGCAAAAATATATCCTAAATTAACTGCCGGCTCTTTACCAGGTATGGGTACAACATTGCTCCCGAATACAAACCTCGCTCCAGCGTCAGCAGCGGTGAATACTCCATCCAGTAAGCTAGTAAACCACTCTAGGGCGATGCGAGTTGGGGGGAACAGGAATACTAAAAATCCTAAGACTAATTGCAGGCCAATGCCCCAGATGATGACGCGCCAAGGTATATACTTCGACTGTCGATTTTCTGAAAAAACCCAGGCGATCGCACATAAGCCAAAAATGCCCAGAAACGAGATAAGATTGTAGATAGACATGAGCCTAGTCCTTGAAATAGTTGAGAATGCCGATCGACGGCTTGCACCACATCAGTTATACTATTCATCTGACGGCAAATGCTAAAAAAAATAACGGGCAGATAAATTACGCACTCAACAGCGTACTTATGTCATTGCTTAGGTCATTCCGAACTCTGCGGATCTTTAGCAAGCCTTGATTTGCCGTAATTACCAGCAGTTTAAATAGAAACTCTAACACATGGAAGCTTTTGCTCCACATCCTCCTGAATGGACTGCGACGGCGGTTCACGCTAATGAGTTTTGCTGTCCCAAGTGCGGCGCTAGCTGTACAGATGCCGCTGAGGTCTGGATTAATCGCCGATCGCCAGTATACACCGAGTTCAACCGCCGCAAGTGGCAAGAATTTTACAGATGCCAGTGTGGCGGTGTGTGGTGGGCTTGGAGTAGCGATAGGCCTCCTTCTGAACTTGTGCGTCGCGATGAAATCTCGAATGACGGCCCGGATGACAGCCCGGATGATGATTTTTAGAACCGTGACAGAATTTTCGCTTTTGGCTTTGCGATTTTTTTATTTAAAATTAGGGTAAGGTGCGCGGCCTGGCGCACCCTACGTTTAGATAAGTTATCGCCCGTTCTCAACTAATTGAGCACGTCAAGTATTCCATTGACTACGCCTTCCATGACTCTTTCAATTAAGCTCAATTCATTTTCGCCGATCGACTCATTTAAGAGCATTGACTGAATTCGCTGTCTGTCATCGCGAGTCAGTTCGCCTGAAGAAAATATCCGCTCTACTATTTGTTCAGTTAGAAATTGGAAAGCTGGAGTTTGCATGGTTGGTCTCTAAAAGCATTAATATTTTGTTTTTAACTTCATTAGAGCAGCCAGTTATTTTGCGGGTTTTTGCCGTCCCACCCAGTCAGTGCTGCAATCATAAGGCTTTGAGAGCATTTTGTCAAGATACCTGCGACAGATAAATATAAAATCTGCATTAAATTTCCGACATTCTGGCAACGGGTGGTTTTGGAGTGCGATCGACCCCCGGCGGTGGCAGTATTCGATCGACTTTTTTAAGTTTATTGGCACTTGGGCGGAACATTACAGCTCAAAAAAAATCAAAACGAGAAGAGATTAAAATTGGTAATGGAGAATTGGCTTTTCGGAATTCCCTCTTCCTTCCGGCTAATGACTAATGACTAAGAACTAATAACTAATGACTAATGGCTTCCTCCAATGACCTATTTTCGTTCTGCTCTAATTTTGACATTAGGTTTTGGGCTGCTACCGCTAGCAGTGCGATCGCAACCCGTAGTCCCTGCTACTGACGGCACGAATACTGTTGTTAAGTCCGAGCAAAACCGCACAGACATTAGTGGCGGACAACTGTCAGGAAACGGGGCAAATCTGTTTCACAGCTTCAGCCAATTTAATCTCAGCGAAGGTCAAATAGCTAATTTTATAACTAATCCAAATATTCAAAATATTTTAGGGCGGATTTCCGGCGACAATGTTTCCCTCATTAACGGTCTGATTTCTGTAAGCGGCGGTAACTCAAATTTATTCTTAATGAATCCGGCGGGAATTGTCTTCGGTCAAAATGCTAGATTAAACGTGCCGGGGTCTTTTTTCGCGACAACTGCTACAGGTATTGGGTTCGGCGATCGCTGGTTCAATTCTGCCGGAATTAATGATTACAAAGCTTTACTGGGAAATCCCAATCAATTTAATTTTAAAAACTCACAAGTTGGTGCAATTGTCAATGCCGGAAACTTGGCAGTTGGCAGCGGGCAAAGTTTAACTTTACTCGGTGGCACCGTTGTTAATACAGGACAATTATCCGCTCCCCATGGTCAAGTTACTGTGGCTGCTGTTCCGGGACAAAATGCAGTCCGTATTAGTCAAGTTGGCAATTTATTGAGTTTAGAAATTACTCCGTCTTGGCAGTCAGAAAACTCGGCGATCGCCCCGGTTTCTTTGCCTCAGTTGCTGACGGGCTCCGGCGTAGCATCAGCCACAGGTTTAACGACTAACGAACAAGGTCAATTGGTACTGACTGGCGGCCAAACAGTACCCGCAGTTGCCGGAAGTGCGATCGTCTCCGGTTCGGTAAATGTATTTGGCCGTTCCGGGAATGCTGGCGGCACAGTCAATATTTTAGGGGAAAAAGTCGGACTCTTCGGCGCAAATATCAATGCTTCCGGCACTGACGGCGGAGGTACTGTGCGCGTCGGAGGCGGTTTCCAGGGGATGGAACCAGTGCCAAATGCCCAGGTAACTTATGTTAGTCCTGATTCTACGATCGCAGCAAACGCGATCGACCGTGGCAATGGCGGCACTGCGGTAATTTGGTCAGACAATACAACTCGCTTCTTGGGCAATATTACTGCTCGCGGCGGCATCGCCGCAGGTAACGGCGGAACAGTAGAAGTTTCAGGCAAAAATGCTTTAACTTTCCAAGGAGAGGTCGATACCCGCGCGACTAACGGTGCGATCGGCAACCTGTGGCTCGATCCGGCCAATATTGCGATCGTCAGCGGTAACGGCGACACCAGCGCGCCATCTGGCGGGGAACTCGCATCGGCACCTGAACCCAATGAAACATCGATCTCAGAAGTACAGTTGGAACAGATGGCGGCCGGCAGCAACGTGGTTATAGAAACCCCCGGCTACATCACCCTCCAAGACTTACCCGATAACCAACTTTCCCTGCAAGCAAGAACGGGAGACACCGTAACATTTAGATCCGGCGGAGTGTTTGTTGTCAATGATCCCAAGGATTTAATCGAGACTCAAGGTGGCAACATCAACATTTTCGCCAGCAGCATCTCTCTGGGCGGACTTAATGCCAACGGTGGCAATATCGCTATCACTGGTAACGGCATTGACTTCAGAGGCGGCAGCAATTCTATCAGCAGTGCAGGGGGAACAATTCGCTTGCAACCCAACGATAGCCGAGCAATTCGGATCGGTGGTACCGGCGATATTTTGGGCATTTTGGACTTGACGGCAAGGGATCTCGGCACTTTGGCGGGGGATTTCGGCTCGATCGCGATCGGGCGCGAAAACGGTAGCAGCTCCTCGATCGCGATCGTCGCACCCATTACCTTCAACAGCCCGCTGACACTTCAAGGCAGCTCGATCGCGATCAACAATCCCCTGAGAACAAGTGGCAGCGCTAGCTTGACTCTCGACGCGCCCCAAACTGATCTCAACGCCAACATTGCCACATCCGGCGGCGATCTCACTTTTACAGGAAACGCATCCCTCAATGCTGACGTAGCTTTGAGCACGGAAGCTACCGGCAACATTCTGTTCTCCGGTAGCCTAGACGGATCTCACGCCCTGAGACTAGACGCTCAGCGAGTGCTGTTCGGCGCTACAGTTGGTCAAGCTGCACCGCTGGCGAGTTTGAATGTCAACGCCAGCAGTACCGAGGTTTCGGGCAATATTGCGACATCTGGCGACATGACTTTCAATAGTAACGTCACAGTCGATCGCACCGCCGCCCTAGCCGCCACTACCGGCAATATCACTTTTGCCAATACCCTCGACAGCATCCCGGGCCGGGCTAATAATTTGACGCTGCGCGCTGGTGGCAACATTACTTTTGACGGCAGAGTCGGTCAAACTCAGAGGTTGGGCCAGCTCTCTGCCGATGCTGCTAGCGTGACGGCTGCTTCCACAATTACAGCACGAAGTTTGAGCGTTAACGCCCGCGATTCCGTTACCTTCGGGGGGGACACCACGGCCGCTTTGGGAGCCGATATCAAGGCAGAAAACGTCTTCCTAGAGGGTAATTTAAGGGCGGATGGTGGCAGCGTGAATCTGCAAGGAAGCGGGGAGGTGCGGACTGGTAATATTACCTCGAATGGTGGGAGGATTCGGGTTGAGGGGAATACTGTTGCTGCAGGTGCGATCGACTCGTCATCGGCGGGAACAGGAGGCGAGATCGCTCTCCAAACCAATGCTGGGCCTTTAACTGCCGGAGCTTTGAACGCTTCGGGGGCGATCGGCGGAAATATCGATGTCACCTCGAAAGCGGGCATTTCGGCTCTAGATATCAACTCCAGCGGCACTTCAAACGGCAACGGCGGAGGCGTTTCCCTGAACGCGACTGATAACATTCAGTTGGGCTTTATCAATGCTCAAGGTGGCACTGGTGGCGCTGGTGGCAGCGTTGATGTGACAACCCTCGGTTTGTTTCGCTCGAACAATGTTTTCAACGATATATCGGGCAATTCTTCGAGTATTTCTACTGCCGGAGGTGCGGGGGCGGGGGCGATCGCAATTGGGCACGGAGGCGGTATCGATCGACCGTTTGTAGTTGGTGGCGCGATCGACAATGGAACCCTGGGAAGCATTAATGCTGGCGCGGGAAACGCCATTTTGCCCACTTTTTCTTTTGGACAAACTTACACCCAAGGAAATTTACCAAATCAGATTTCTCTAATTACACCTGCCGCGCCCTCTACTCCTGCACCAATTCCCGAACCAATTCCCGAACCAATTCCCGAACCAATTCCCGAAACAATTCCCGCACCGCCTGTAGTGCCAGTAGTCCCCGTAAATCCAGAGCCGGCGCTGTCACTTCCTGCATCTGTGCAAGTAGAATTGCGATCGCAAAGTCCATACAAAACTCCCGAAATTAGCCCGGATATTTTCGCTCCTTCTCGCAGATTAGATGGGGCTGGTTCGGGAGTTTTAGAGTTTGAGCAAACCTTTACTCGCGAGTACGAAAAATATCTGGACTTGCCCGCAAGAAGACCGATTAGTAATATGTCAGTAATTTACGAAAATCTTCGCAAAAATGAACAAATTACCGGGATAAAATCTGCGATTATTTATATGAATTGGGTCAGCAGAGCGGATGCACGCGCGGCTAAAGAAAATGGTTCGGTGCTGGTGGCTAGTCAGGATTTATCTAATCTATTACCTGTGAGAAAAAACCTCGCATCCCAGCCTCCTCATCCTTTAGAAGATAAGTTTGCCCAGAGGTTGCCGCCGGATGGCAAAGAAGTTTCCGATGTTCCTAATGGGGAGTATTTAGAATTAGTGTTAGTAACAGCTAACGCTCAACCCCAGCGCGTTTTAATTCCGGCGACAACGCGCTGGCAGGTGTTGCAACTAGCCGATGCCCTGCAAAGCGAAATAACTAATCCCCGAAAAAGAAGCAGCCTTAGTTATTTGGATACCGCGCAAAAACTTTATCGGTGGTTAATTGCGCCAGTTGCTGCAGAATTGACAGCTTTAAAAATTGACAATTTAATTGTAATTCCGGCAGCCGGTTTGCGGAGCGTGCCGTTTGCGGCTCTTCACGACGGCAAAGGCTTTTTAGTTGAGAAATACAGCATTAGCGTGATGCCGAGTCTGAGTTTAACTGATACTCGCTACGACAATATTGCGGATGATGAAGTTTTGGCAATGGGGGCGTCGGTATTTGAAGATAAAGCGCCATTACCAGCGGTACCGGTGGAGTTAGAGTCGATCGCGCCGCCCGATCGGGGAAAATCATTTTTGAATCAAGATTTTACTCTCGGAAATTTGCAAGCTCAGCGAGCAAATCGACCTTTTGGTATCATTCACTTAGCAACTCACAGCGAATTCCAGCCCGGAGAACCGAAAAATTCTTACATTCAGTTGTGGGACACTAAATTACGTATCGATCAAATGCGGCAGTTGCGATGGAATGAACCGCCGGTGAATCTGTTAGTTTTAAGCGCGTGCAGTACCGCTTTGGGCGACGAAGAGGCGGAGTTGGGGTTTGCGGGTTTGGCGGTAGCTAGCGGTGCTAAATCGGCTTTGGCGAGTTTGTGGGAAGTCAGCGATGAGGGGACTTTGGGGCTGATGACTGAGTTTTATCGGCAGTTGCGAACCCCCAGACGCGGTGGCAATTTGATGATTAAAGCGGAGGCTTTGCGGCGCGCGCAATTGGAGATGCTGCGGGGGCGCGTGCGGATTCAAGACGGGATGCTGCGAGTCGATGGGCTTTCTGAAAGTCTAATTTTGCCTCCTGAAATTGCTGCGCGGGGCGATCGCGTGCTTTTGCATCCTTATTATTGGGCCGCCTTTACAATGATTGGTAATCCTTGGTAATGAAGATGTTGAATGAAGAAGGAAAAAGAGCCGGTTTGCACTCGCTTTCATTGCATGGTGATTCGCCCTATTTATACTCTAATTATGCAACGCCCACATCTGCTATGAAGACCAAGGGCGATCGCACTTCACTCTGTTTTGCCGCATTTTGCAGGAAACTGGGGAGCGATCGCACTCCTGACCGGAACGTTTAGCCGTCTTATTTTTAAGAAATGTTAATAAACAATAACTTTTCTTTTTAAACTTAAGTTTTTATTAAATTTTCGGATATTATTATGTATTAGATAATACATATACTTAATTAATTAACAATTGCTAAAAAAATAATTGAGTATTAATACTGACAAGAGGATGTAAGAATGATTAACTTACCGGGCTACGACATTACCAACCAAATCCATGAAAGTAATAATTCTTTAGTTTACCGGGGACTGAGAAAGCAAGACAACCAACTGGTAATTATCAAATTTCTCAAACAAGATTATCCGATGCCAGCTTCGTTAGTCAGATACAAGCAGGAATACGAAATTACACACAATCTTCACCTAGAAAGTGTGCCTAAAACCTACAGTTTAGAAAGATACCATAACAGTTTGGCTATCATTTTCGAGGATTGTGGTGGAGACTCATTAAAGCTCTTGTTGGCTTCTCATCAACTTACCTTAGAAGAGTTTTTATTAACAGCTATTAAAATAACCAGGGCTTTAGGTGAAATTCATAGACATAAAATTATTCATAAAGATATCAATCCCAGCAATATTATTATTAACTCAAGCACAGGGCGAGTTCAAATTATAGATTTTGGCATCTCTACAGTTTTAAAGCGCGAAAATCCTAGCCTGAAAAATCCTAATGTTTTAGAAGGCACTCTTAGCTATATATCGCCGGAACAAACAGGCAGAATGAACCGATCGATCGACTATCGCACTGATTTTTACTCATTAGGAGTCACTTTTTACGAACTGCTAACGCGGCAATTGCCATGGGATTACAGCGATGCAATGGAATTAATCCACTGTCACATTGCCAAACAAGCAGTACCGCCCCATCAAATCAATCGAGAAATTCCTAAAGCTGTTTCTGATATTGTGATGAAGCTATTAGCGAAAACTGCTGAAGCCAGATATCAAAGCCCTTGGGGAATTATCGCTGACTTAGAAGAATGCCTAGAACAATTAAAAACTATGGGAGGAATTGCAGATTTTGCGATCGCCCAAAAAGATATTACAGATAAGTTTCAAATCCCTCAAAAACTCTACGGCAGAGAAACAGAAGTTGAAACCTTATTAGCAGCCTTTGAGCGAGTCAGCAGAGGCAGCACCGAA